>CAXNGM010000282.1:0-3858 GCA_964201695.1 Bacteroidia bacterium
TTCTTCTTTAAGTTTTAAAAACGAAAGAGATTGCCTGTGTAAAGAATCGAAAGTGTACTCTTTTCAGGCAATCTCAAGCATTTTATTTTTCTTTTAGGGTTAGGAGAAAAATTTATTTAGGATTAAACAAGCTTATTTTTAATGGCAAACATCACCAATCCAGTTTTCGATTTCATATTGAGTTTACTAAACAAAGACTTCCGAAAGCCATCCACCGTGCGTAAATGAACAGACATGATATGGGCAATTTCTTGGTAGGTATATTCCCGATCATTGCAGATTAATCGTATTAACTCCATTTCGCGGGGTGAGATTTTTTCAATCAACGAATCCATCGGTTTGTTATCTTGAATAACCTTCTCCGAAGCTTGAATGATTCGCTGTTTTAAAATTTCGGGTTTGATTGTTTTGGATTCTGCCGAAAAAAGTCCAATCTCTAATAAGCGATCAAGCATTTCTTGGTTGTCATCGGCAGTTATCAAAATAACAGGCAAGAAAACACCCATTTTCTGCATGTTTAAAAAAGTATGTTCGCCAGTTATTCCTTTCAAATGGTTGTCTAAAATAATGACATCCGAATGCTTGTCTTGTTTTATGCTCGTTAAGAAATCCTCGCCCGATTCAAATTCATGCACCACGCGCATGCCATTCCAACTATTAATAAGAGCAGAAAGTCCAGACCTCACAACAGAATGATCGTCAACAATTGAAATCTTGATTACTTTCATATTAACAAAAGTATCGCTTTTAAAACTATAGATAAATTTTTAGATACTATGAAAAAACATAGTGTTATATTGACATTAGCGTCCTAACGTCAAAAAACTAGCTTCTTTCAAAGTCTTGCTATAAAGGTGTTTCCAAGATTTTATTAGTTCAAACGATTTCAATTTACCTTTGAGTAAATTGAGGGATGAATACAGGTAAATTTATTTTCTCTCAGGTAATATCTTTTATTGATCATAATGATTTCAAAAAGTGCGTTGAACGTTACGATGGCAACTATAAAGTAAAACAGTTCAGTTGTTGGCATCAACTTTTGTGTTTAATGTTTGGCCAATTATCTAATCGTGAAAGTCTGAGCGATTTAGTTTTGTGTCTTCAAACTCAGAAAAATAAGTGGTATCATTTGGGCTTAGGAAACAGCATATCTAAGTCTAATTTAGCACATGCAAACGAGCATAGAAATTGGCAAATATTTGCAGACTATGCTTATCTTCTTATAGGAAAAGCAAGGCAATGTATTGCGCCAAATGAAGCACTTGATTTTTTTGGAGATCATCCTATTTATGCCATAGATACAACCACTATTGATTTATGTTTAAATGTTTTTTGGTGGGCTAAATTCAGAAAAAATAAAGGGGCGGTAAAGCTGCATACAGTGCTTGATATAAAAACAGAGATACCGAGTTTTATTCATATTACAGATGGCAAAATACATGAAGTAAATGTTTTAGATATTATCGAATTTGAAGTTAGTGGCTATTACATTATGGATAAGGGTTTTGTTGACTATAAAAGACTTTACGCCATAAATCTCCAAAAAGCCTACTTCATTACAAGAGCTAAAATCAATATGAAATGTAGAAGAATATATTCAGCCGAAGTTGACAAGACCCAAGGTGTTTTATACGATCAAACCATTAAATTGGTAAATTATCTTTCATTAAAAGAGTATCCCGAAAAACTCAGAAGGATAAAGTTCTATGACGCTGAATCAAAAAAACATTTGTTTTTCTGACCAATAATTTTGAATTAACCGCATTAGAAATTGCCTTGCTATATAGATACAGATGGAAAATAGAACTATTCTTTAAATGGATAAAACAACATCTAAAAGTAAAATCATTTTGGGGGCATTCAGAAAATGCAGTAAGAGTTCAAGTGTATGTTGCAATAATCACTTTTGTAACTGTAGCAATAATAAAGCATAAATTAAAAACCCCCTTATCACAATACCAAATATTACAAATTTTAAGCTTAACCTTATTAAACAAAACCCCTATAAATCAAATGTTTAAGGAAGCTTTATTACAAAACCTAATAGAACCAGACTGTAACCAGCTGAAACTATTCTAATTAAGATTGGACGCTAATGTTATATTGTATATTTATTTGGCTATTTTGTGCCGTGAAGAATTTTCTAGTTTTTGCATTTTTATTGAAAGGAATTTGTTCATACGGAACTTCTATAACCATAGGAGAAAAGCCCGAAGTATTTTCGTTTTTCAAACCCAATATTTATGTAAGTCATTACTATAATTTAAACAACCTGAATCCGAATGAGCTTTTTAAAGCGCTCGACGAACATAAATTCCAATTGCTAGCGCAAAACATCTACAATTCAGGCTCTACAGATTATTATCATTATTTATCGGTTGATATAGTTAATACAAAATCCAATACTGAACTTATTTATTGGGTAATTAAAAATTCAGCTATTAATAGAATTCAACTATATAGCAGAACAAATACAGAGATAAAAACGTACGAAGAATTTGGTGATTATTATCAGTTCGATAAACGCCCGGATGATTTCTTTCTATTAAGTGCTCCTTTAATTATTGAACAAAATGCTAAAACTACCTTCATATTGAAGTTAGATAAACGAAAAGAAAATTTATTTATCGCATTTAATTTCTATTATCCTAAGCACTATCAAAAATTTAAAAATCAACTTTATTTAATTTTTGGTGTATTCTCAGGAGTATTGATATTAATGGCATTTATTAATTTATTTTTGTATTTCTCTTTCAAAGATCGAATCCATCTATATTATATTGTTTATGTTATTGCCAATTTATTTGTAATCCTATCTTTTGAAGGTCTTGATTTCCAGTTTTTTTATCCTGATTACCCCCAATTTAGTAACATATCTCGCTATTTATCAACATCCATTGAATTGGCGATGTCAATCATTCTCTACCGCAAATTTGTTGGGATCTCTTTGTGGAATAGAGGTAATCTGGTTCAAATACTATTGACTATTTCACTTGCTTGCAACCTATTTTTTATTCCCTTTTCTTTCTTTGTTTTTAATGAGTATGAAAATGTAATTATTTCAAAAACATTGTTTTTAAGGATATTCTCTATAACAAATTTTTCAACCATGGGCTTGATCATTATTTCTGCCATTCAGAAATACCGATCTGGATTTAAACCTGCATTGTTTTTTATAGTTGCTGTAGGAATTCTTTATTTAGGAGGTATTGAATATTCTTTGAACGTAAATGGAATTATTAAAGAAGATCATTTACTCAAAAATATTATTCCCAATACACTTGTTTATGGCATTATGGCTGAAGTGCTTATTGTTTGTTTGGGAATTGTTTCTCGCTACAATCAGTTTAAAAAAGAACGCGATGATTTTCAAAAACAAATTAGTTCAAAACAAATTGAATTAAATAATGCTTCTATAACTTTCCGTGATCAAGAAAGAAAACGAATTTCCGACAACATTCATGACGAAATAGCCAGCCGAATTTTCGGAGTTCGAATGATGACCGAAGCCATAAAAAACAAAACTGAATCAACTGAAATATCAAATCAACTCAGCGAATTACGCCTATCGCTCGATACAATAGCCGATAAAACCCGATCCGTCATTTTAGACTTAAACGATTCATCAAAAACTAATTTGGCGGTTTTTACGAAAGAACTTGTAGAACTGATTAATGAATTTGCTCAAAATTCTCAAAAGAAATTTATTATCGATGAATTAAATACAGAAACAAATTTTGAAATCCCACGATTAACTTCCGATCAATTGCTCATTACTTTTCGTGAAACTTTCACCAACTTCTTAAAACATTCCAGCGCAGAAGAACTTTCTATTGCCGTTAAATTACATACTAATTC
>CAXNGM010000283.1:0-3839 GCA_964201695.1 Bacteroidia bacterium
TCAATACGACCATCTACATTCAGGGTTACTTCGGTTAGGTATTTTTATTTTGACTGTATGTGAGTTTGTATTTCGTTTTTGTTAATAACAGGAGTTGCATATTCTGTTTGATTTTTCTTTTTGTTGTTATAACTTGTATTTCAGAGCATTTTGCATAAGGATGAAAAAAATTAAATGTTTGTAAGTTTTTTTTGAAATTTGGGTTAATTGGATTTTATTTGGTGTAATAGTTCTTCTGTCAATCTTGATTTTTTAAATAAGTGCACAGTCTTGATGCTACATCATAAATGGATAGTAGAAAATAGAAATTAGGGTATGAGAAAATTTTAGAAAAGCGAAGGGCTGAATTGCTTGTATAGCCTTTGTTATGACATCATTATTCAATGATGTATTTTGATTTTGAATCAAAATAATAGAGAGCATGTTTTATTTTTTAGGTTAGGTATAAAACAACTGCAAAATTATATCACGAAACGAACCTATATATAGGGGTTAGTGCCCATTTTTGTAATCATTACAAAATCCATTACCATCGAATACAAAAAAATCCCAACAGCATATAGAATGCTATTGGGATTCTCAATTTTAAAGGTTAGGGTTTATCGTTTGATAATGGAGCGAGATCCTGAGAATTCAATCTTTTTATCGTTAATAATATTTACATGATACATGCCAGGACTGAGGCTAGCAATATCTAATTTGATGATATTGTTTCCTTTCTTAAGAAACGTTTTCTGTGATAACAAGATTTGTCCTATAGAACTGAACAAGGTGATTTGAATGTCCATGTCTTCGGATGCTTTGATATCCAAGTTCGATACTTCATACCCTGGATTTGGATAGATGCTCAACACGTTACTTACTTTCGTATCGCAGTTCACATAGATAGGATCGAATGTTTCAGAATCACCATTGTAATCAATTTGCGTTAGGCGATAGTAACTTCCGTTTGAATAAATCGAATTTACAGCTAAAGTATAATTAAGGATTGTGTTGCTGTTTCCTGCACCCAAAACCGTCTCAACTGTTGACCATGATTTCGCATCGTTACTTACTTCTATAACAAACATCTTGTTGTTCGATTCTGAAGCTGTAGTCCATGTTAAATTCACTTTCGATCCATCACAAACTGCATCAAAACTAACTAAGCTAATAGGAAGTGGATTGCTAGGACCGCCGGCGAAACCGAAGTTAGAGAATCCACTTACACCTGAACGACGCAATGTTGGTAAGCCAATTGTTCCAATAGGAGCAAGGTGAGTTCCTGGGCAGAACCAGTCACCGCCACCAACACGTTTCACAATGGTAATTTCATTCAATCCATTAGGTAATGAGAAGTCTTCGCCCGATAAAGCAATGGAGTATTCTCCATCAATTAACGTACTACTTTGGTTATCAATTTTCCAATAACCATCGTTCGAGAAGTTCGATACTTGGAATCCAGCACCGCCTGTATTAGCAGAGGTAATGAAATTCTGAGTACCTATTGCTCCGTTGATCATCGGAATTGCCATGAATTCAACAGTCAAGTGACCGCCCGTTGTTGGTGCAGTTGTGTATTCTAGCAATACATTTCTGTTTTTCCAAGCAGCATTAACAAATTGACCCATTGGGAATAAACCCGTCTCAGTGTCTGTGTTAGTTCCAGCAGCATACCATCTACGCATTTTTCCAGTCACATAACCAGCTGTATAATGAACGGTTCCGCGATTTGCAACATCAAAACCAACCTCAAGTAAATGTCCTTGGGTGTTGATGTTTCCTTGAGTCATTGTCAGAGAATCCTCCACTTGTACATCATTATTCATCAATAACAAACCTGTGGCCTTGTTCACATTGATACCACTGAATATGGCAGTTCCTGTTCCCGCAACAGATATGGTTTGATCCACAGTTCCTATGAAATGAAAATCACTTGCTCCAGGGCTCATATTTCCATTCATGGTTAGGTTTCCATTGATCATAATCTCTGCATCTGTTCCAACAAGGTTGAAAGTCGTTCCTGTATTGATAATCAGATTTTTAGCTTCCATGTCGGTATTAGGAAGCAAAGTCTTATTTCCTGTTCCAGATAAGGTCAGATTATTAAAAGTAACCAGTGAATGCCCGCTGAATAAAATCTGATCTCCCGTTTTATTATAAACCACATTTCCATTACCGGCAGTAAAAGTAGCTGGACCGGAAAGGGTCATCGTGTTCAGAATAGTTAGAGTTCCTGTGTTGGTCCAAGCGATTGCTCCATCATTAACTAAATCAGTGGTTGTAAGAGAAGAAGCTGCAGCACCAAATGTGAGACTAGCTCCTAAATTAACAACAACCTTATTCATCGATGCAGGAACAGCTGAGTTACAGGTATTGGCATGAGCCAATGTAGCATCTGACCCAACTGTAGGAGTTGAACCACCCAACCAGGCCGCTCCAGAAGAAAAGTCAAAACCTATTCCGGAGGTTATGTATCCAATGTAATTGAATGGAGCAGTAACAAATGCGCCAGAAGTTGGGTTGCTTACTAGTATATTTCCAGTGGAGTTAACACCGGTATTGTTTACAACGGCTGTTACCTGTGTAGCATTCACAAAAGTGACAGAAATTGCAGAAACCCCGTTACAGCTAACCGTTGCGTTGCTTGCAAAATTGGTTCCGTTGATAACAATTCTCTGACCACGGTAACCAGTAAATGTTACTTGTCCAGACACGAGTGGAAGATCTCCGCTAATACTCGAAAGAGTTGGCGAAAGTAATGTAACGATAGCTCCTGATACAGCACTATTTACAGTACATCCATTGCTATTTGAAATTTCACAGAAATAGTAAAGCGTTCCTGTTGTAGCAGTTGATGGAACATAAGTAGCGCTTGTAGCTCCTGATAATGATGAAGCGCCCACTGTTGTAGCGGTGGCATTAGAAAACCATTGGTATCCAGAAATGGTCCCGCTGCCTGCATTGCCAACTACCGAAAGTGCTACCGCTGTTACATTTTGACTGTAATTGGCAGCTGGAGTTATTTGGGATGCAATCGTTGGCAAAGCATTAATGGAGGCGATAACAGCAGTTCTAGATGTTGCAACACAACTGGCTGAAGTTGCTTCGGCGTAATAAGTTGTTGCCGTAGAAATGGATGGTGTTGTGAAAGTTGCTCCAGTTCCTAATGCAGTACCTCCCGTAATGTTTGCAAACCAACTAAGTGAACCTGATGAAGATGTTGCGCCCAAAACAACGGTTCCTATTCCACATCTTCCTGCTGGTACTGTTGAAATAATAGTTGGTAGTGGAGTTACATTCACCAATATATCATTGCTTGAAGCACATCCAGTTGAGGTAATCGTTTCTGTTAATGTAAACGTTGTTGAAGTAACAGGATTAGCAGATGGTTGAGCAATAGTTGCGCTAGTTAACGTTGCAGCTGGTGACCATGCATAGGTGTTTCCTGCTGTTGAAACCGCTCCTAAAGAAACCGAACCTATTCCGCAAATGTTCTGATCCAACCCGGCATTGTCTGCTGGTAGAGGATTTACAGTTACCGGAATGGGTGAAGTAGGAGTAGAGCAGCCAAAACGATTGGTTGCTGTTGCTGTGTAATAGGTGTTTGCAAGTGGTGCAACAGTATTAGGATTTTGAATTGTTTGAGAAAATCCTGCAGGTGAAGATGTCCAGGCATAATCATAATTGATAGAATTTCCTGTTACGCTTACATTATCAATAGCCCATGCGCGATCGTTAGATGCAGTGAAAACAAAACGAATGTATACGGTTGGTAATCCAATATAAGCATTCAAAGGAAAAACCGCATTAGCAAATCCTGTTCTAGTTCCTTGATCGGTAGTATATGTAGCAAGGTC
>CAXNGM010000284.1:0-3839 GCA_964201695.1 Bacteroidia bacterium
CAGTTTTACCAAGATGGTGAATGGCAGAAATCGGCGGATCTGTATGAGAAATTGTATGAACAAACGCAGGCGAGTTTCTATTATTCGCAACTCGTAAATTGTTACCTCAAACTCAAAGACATCAAAGCAGCCGAAAAGTTGACGAATAAACAAATTCGGAAAAACCCAAGGCAGTTAACCTATTTGATTGATTTGGCATACATCTACCAAGTGAGTGGCGATGAAGATAAGGCGAAGAAGCAGTTCGAAAAAGCAGTAAAGAATCTGGATCCATCCGACGATCGCCAAGTGATTGATTTGTCGAGTTCGCTCCAGCAGCACAAACAAACAGAATTGGCCATTCGAGTAATTCAAGAGGCACGTAAATTCCCAAGAAACTACAATTTCAACATCGAACTTGCAAAATTATACGCTTCCAAAGGAGAGTCAGAAAAAGCCATTAACGAATATGTTGATTTATTGGCCTTTTCACCTGAAGAATATTTGGAGCAAGTTCAAGGGAGCCTTCAAGATATGATGGCCGACGATGAAGGAGGTGCAAAAACGGAAATGATTCGCAGTCGATTTCTACGCGAAGTTCAACGCAATCCCGACAACTTGATTTTTTCCGATTTGCTCATTTGGATGTTCATTCAGAAAAAGGATTTTGAATCGGCATTTATTCAAGCAAAAGCACTCGATAAACGACTTAAAGAACGCGGCGAACGTGTTTATAATGTTGCCCGAATCAGCATGAGCAACGATGCGTTTGAAACGGGTAAAAAAGGATTCATCTACATCATTGAAAAAGGCCCCATTTCCGATTTGTACATTATGGCGAAAAAAGAATTGTCGGTCGATTTGTTTCGTAAACTCAGCAATTCTCCTTCTTACACACCCGCCGAACTTCAAGAATTGCAAACGTTACTCGAAGGAACCTACACCGAAATTGGTCCAGGCGAACAATCGTATGCAGTGGCTATTCGATTGGCACACGTGAAGGCATTTTTCAGAAATCAGCAAGTCGAAGCCATTGCTATTTTGGAGCCATTAACAGCAGCAAATTCGGGTCTTACAAACCGAAGTTTGAATGAGGTAAAACTTGAAATGGCCGACATTCAATTGTTACATGGTGATGTTTGGGAATCGACATTGACGTATTCGCAGGTGGAAAAATCGATGAAGACCGACACCCTTGGACAAGAAGCTAAATTTCGGAATGCTCGATTGGCTTATTATAAAGGAGAATTTGACTGGGCCAAAGCACAGCTCGATGTGTTGAAAGCGGCCACTTCGAAATTAATTGCAAACGATGCCTTGGAACTGAGTTTACTTATTGGTGATAATTTGGTTTTCGATACAACGGGCGAGGGTTTGCGCATGTTTTCGAGAGCCGATTTGTGGGTGTATCAAAACAAACTCAACGAAGCCCTTGCAACTTTGGATTCATTAGAGAAAGCTTTTCCTGCGAGCAGCTTGTCGGACGATATTTTATACCGCAAAGCCAGCATTGCCGTTCGTCAAGCAAGATTTACCGAAGCAGCAGGTTTCTATAACCAGATTTTAGCATCCTACAAAACCGATATTTTGGCCGATAATGCTTTGTTTAAATTGGCCGAACTCCAAGAAAAACACTTGGGTGACCCCGCCAAAGCCCAGGAATTATACAAGGAATTGATGACCGAATTTCCAGGTTCTCTCTTTGTAGTAGAAGCACGTAAACGATTCAGAACGTTGAGGGGGGATACGGTTCAGTAGGTGGAATCTCAAACTTACTGGTTTTAATTATCAATGAAAAAGGTTTATATTTATTCCATAGCAAGCTTAACATCATACAAATACTCAAGAGTCTTTTCGTTTATAAACGAGATGCTTTTCCCGATCAACTACCTTTCTAAAGACTGGGTTTTTGATTGATTGATTTTCAACTAGGTCAACTGGTCGCTTGAAAAGCAGCTCCAGTTCTTCTTTAAAATCAAAGTAATTATCTGCATACTGCTCCAACTCTATAGAGCCAAATTGCACCAAAATATCTACGTCACTGGAGTCCATAAATCGATCGGTAAGGATCGAACCAAAAAGATATAACTCTTTCACATTGTGTTTTTCACAAAGGTTGTTAAGCTTATCCCTATTGGTATCAAAGAGTGTCATGCAATCAAACGATTTAATAATAATTTATCCTAGAAAAACAACCATTTAGAGTTTGCGTTAATTTTCTTCGTAGTAATAAGAATAGTCAATGCCTTTCATAAACATCTCACGATCATTTATCTTGTTAGTTAAAGCATTTTGCAAAAGTTTTTTCAGAACCATACTGTTTGTTGGACTTTGCATCATGGCATTCATATAATCTCCTTTAGTTATTTTACTCCAATCCACGCATTTTTTTATTCGTTTTTTGAATATCAAATCTAACCATATCCGCGTACTTCTACCGTTACCTTCCATGAAAGGGTGGGCAATGTTCATTTCCACATATTTTTCTGCGATTTCGTCAAAGGTGTTTTCAGGCATTCGTTCAATTTGCTTTAATGTTTCACCTAGGAAACGAGATACAGCAAATTGAAAACCGCCTTTGGAAATGTTCTTTTGTCTTATTTGTCCTGCAAATTCATAAAGTCCACCAAATAAATATGAGTGTATTTGTTGCAGCCCTTTAGCGGTTCCAACTTCTATGTTATATATAAAAGAACTTTCAAAAAGAGCATATGCTTTAGTTTTACTTTTCCCGTCAATACTTTCATCACCATAAGTAAACCACTCGATAAACCGGTTTGCTTTTTTGCTAGGGAATTCTTTGCCTAAATCAATGATGCCCTTATAATCGAGCATATCAGCTAATCGCTTCTTTCCGTCTGGCGCAAGAAATTTGAACTGGGTAGTAGCACTAACCACTTGGCTGTTTTCTTTCTTTAACTTGGTTTTAAGATACTTCCAATAGTTACGGTTTTTAGTGTAGTCATTTTGATCTGTCAACACAGCCACTATATCTAATACTGAAAAGTACCACTTGGAATTAACTTCGTCCCAAACAGCTCTTACTTCTCGATCATCAAAAAAACGAATGGAAATTTTTGTACCTCTCACTTGGTAAATTTAAAAAAAATGTAAGAAGACAATTTCTATGAACTCAGTGAAAAATTCAAGAGATTTCATTTTCTTATTTGCTATCCTAGTTGTGCATCCAACTCTAGGCACACGTATTTTTCAATACAGCATCACCATTTCCTCCCACACATTTGACACCTTCCCAACTTACAGGCACATTGCGCACAAAGTCCATACATTCCGCTGCTGGTGCCTTTCTTACAATTGGAGCAAACGCCTATATCGTCAGTAACGGAAACAAGTCCGTGTTCTGAGCATATATAGCTGCTCCCCCAATTCTGGCTTGGGCATTTTTCTTTATTCTTGCCGATTCTCTTTCCGTTTATATCGAACTGTTTCTCTATCCCTAAAGGTTCGTCGTTGCTGTATTCCCGCTGTGTTTTCAGCTTGCCGTTTTCGTGATACGTTTTCCAAACACCGTGGCGCAAGCCTTTGCTATAGCTCGATTCGTAGAGTAAAACGCCATCATTGCTCCAGTGTTTCCAGGTGCCATCGGGAACACCCGAAACACTCATGAACATGTCGTCAATCGATTTTACATAGGAAAAGGTGCTGTCGTAATGTGGGGTGAAAACTACTTCAGCCAATAAAATCCCTTTTTCGTTCCATTGCTTGAAAAGGCCAACAGCGGCATCATGCTCAAACGAAAGACTATGCGAAATCTGACCATTTGGATGATAGTAAACAGATGGACCTTCGCGTGTTATATCACCTCTTGTTTCAATATCAGAATAACGATAACTTAATTT
>CAXNGM010000285.1:0-3822 GCA_964201695.1 Bacteroidia bacterium
TTGTTGCTTGTGGTGTTGGTGGAGTTTTTCGTTCGGTTGATGCAGGTGCATCTTGGACAACTACGCTCGATACATTGAGTTGGGATCTTGTTCAGCATCCTACAAACCCGAATGTTCTATTTCTTGCAACAGGTTGGATAAACTCAGCTCAAACAGGTTATGCAGGAATTTATAAATCGACCAATTTTGGTCAAACATGGCAAATTTTACCAACTGGAATTCCTTCAACAGGTGAAGTACAACGTGTAAAAATTGCTATTTCGGAAAGTAATCCTACCATTATGTATGCCGCAACAGTAAATGTTTCTAGCGGTTTGTATGGAATTTATAAATCAATTAATTCCGGAAATAGTTGGTCTTTTCATTATTCGGATCTTAATGTATTAGATGCTTATGAAGGAACAGGCACTGGTGGACAAGGAACCTACGATTTGGCTTTTCATGTCGATCGTGCAAACTCATCGAAAGTTTACATTGGAGGTGTTAATCTGTGGATGTCGGAAGATGGAGCTTCAACATTTAATCCGGTAAATCATTGGACAACCAGTTATGGACCAACAATCCATGCAGATATGCACCAAATGACTCAAAGTCCGCTTACCAACGAGTATTTTATGTGTAATGATGGCGGTGTATACAAAACGGACTTTATCCAAAGTGAAACTTGGGAAAATATCAATGCTGGTAATACTTGGCCAAGTGTTTGGGAAAACCTGAGTAATGGCATGCAGATAACTTCGTTTTACAGATTGAGTTCATCTAAAAATGCAGATGATCGAGTTATTGCAGGAGCTCAAGACAATTCGAGTGTGTATTACGATGGATCATCTTGGAAAGCTATTTTTGGTGGCGATGGAATGGATAATTATTTAAGTCCACTCGATCCTCAACTAGTTATAGGTTCTAGTCAGTATGGAAATTTCTATTATTCAACCGATGGTGGACAGTTTAGTGTTTTTAATTCGCCAGCCAATGTTAATGGTGAAGAAGCAGAATGGACAACTCCACTCGAAGGTTGTTATGTTTCACCGAATACATTGTATGCAGGATTTCAGCAAGTGAGTTCGAGTTACGACGAAGGAATTTCTTGGAATGTGAATGGAAATTTGAATAGCACAGGCGCTCCCATGACGGCCTTAGCTGTTTCTCCGCAAACCTGCGATGTTGTTTGTGCATTAAGTCGTGTGAATTATTTTAATGAATACCCATCGCGTTTTTATTATTCGAACGATGCTGCTTCAACTTGGTCGGAAAGAACAGCTGGATTGCCTGATTCACTGTATTTATCATCGGTTGCGATAAATCCATTAAACTCTAACGAAGTCGTGGTTTCTGTATCTGGTTTTAGTACAGGATTGAAGGTTTTTAAATCGACCAATGCTGGAAACTCTTGGCAGAATATCAGTTTGAATTTGGGCAATTTCCCAGTGAATATGCTGAAATACCTTCCGAATTCGAATACGATTCTTGCTGCAACAGACGCTGGATTATTTATGTTGCCATCAGGACAAACGTCTTGGGTTGATCAAAGCAATGGACTTCCGAATGTGATTGTTTCGGATATTGAAATCAACGAAAACGCGAATAAAGTTTATTTGTCAACTTTCGGACGTGGCATTTGGGCCAGCGATTTAAGCTTGTTAACCAACATCAACCAGGAAAATCCTTGCAAGGAAACGATAGAGATTCGTCAGCTTGGTAGTAAATCATTTTCAATTGAGATTCCAAACTCTTCATGTAACCAATCATTCACTGAGCTTGAAGTCATTGATATTCAAGGGAAGTTAGTGTATAAAGCAAAAATCACTGATGCCCAAACACAAATAAACCTGAGTCAGGTTAACTCAGGTTTATATTTTGTTCGATTAATTGGCAAGCAAGGATCAGCTGTTCAGCGCTTGATAATCGGGGAATAAGACTATTTTCCTTTCTTTTTTGCAGGCGGTATTTTAAGAGCCCATTCAATCATACGATCTGAATTGCTTTTTACGTATGCATCATCTTCATCGGCAAGGGCAAGAGCTTTCGCTTTATCTGCAGTAGCGATAGCACCTTTGAAATCATTCAATCCTGCTTGGATTTGAGCTTTTAAACTCATTATCCAATACTTATCTCCTCCTTTTTCGAGCGCCTTGTTTACATATTCGAGCGCTTTATTTAAGTCTTTTCCGTTATTGAAATAATACGATGCTGCACTGTTGTATGCTCCTGCAGTTGGACCAGCCATTACATCATCGATTTGCTTCATTACACGTGCATCATACGCAACATTGATTTCAAATGTAACACGCGTATTTTCCCAGCTTAGTTCAACATTGGCGGCATTATCGCGTAGGTTGTTAAATCCAATGGTAAACGATTCAACCGCTGGAGTAATACTTGCTGACTTCGCTTTCACACGAATAATATCATCTGTTTCTGTGTAACCTGATGTTCCCGAAAGCTTTGCTGTTTTATTCAAAATGATCGTCCATTCTGTTGCATTCGGAATGCAGAAAAGAGAATATTCACCTGCCGGGATTTTCGTTCCTGAAATACTGAATTCATCATTCGATTTGAACACTGTTGCCATATTGGCTCCTGTTCTCCAAAGATTATCGAATGCAACTATTTCCCCGAAAACTTTGCGGCCTTTTGCACTTGGACGAGAATATGTAATGCTGAATTCGTTGAGTCCAACTTTCTGTGTTACTGTTGAAATTGGACTTGGACGCGGTGTTTCAATTTGTTGAGCGTTTAGCTGAGTTGCAAGTGTAATGATGGCAATTGCAGTTGAGTATAGTTTATTCATGTTGATTAATTAGTTACGATGACTGAAATGTTTTTAGAAATACCATTCATGCGGGCTTTTATAATGTAAACTCCTGCACTTAGATTCTCTGTAGACCAAAGTATTTTATGAGAACCTTTTTCTATGGTTTGATTATAGATTACATCTACCAATTTCCCTTGACGAGAATATGCCGCGATTTGAAGTGGCCCTGAATTGTTGATGTTCAAGTCGAGCGTTGTGTTACCAATTGCTGGATTGGGCGCGCAATTAAACGAAGACAAAGCATAATTAACGTTTAATGATTGGGTCACAATTCCAGTATCTTGAGAAGTTCTAGTAATGTATACTGCATAAACTTGCGAATTTGCCGAACTCATACTTGGGTCTATACTGCTAATATTAGGCATTGGACTCAAAATTCCTCCAATGAGATATCCAGCTAATTGTCTGTTTTCTAACAACTTATTTACTTCAACTATTTCATTCATTTTTAAAGGAATTCCCGCAGCAGGAATGAATTTCATATTCGAACCAAGGTAATCAGGAAGTTGAATAGGGAGTTGTTCTTCGCTCATTGTTCCATCCGCAAAGCGACTAACACAACTGATCGTTTTTACAAAGGGAACAAGTGTATCATCGACCAATTCGCCTGTTAATGAATCCAATGTAAAGCGACTCATTCCACCGAAAAAGTACGAATGCATCACATTTCCAGTCGAATCATAAACTGGAAGCACCGCATTGTGGTATTGACTCAGATGCTGATCGAAATCGGGAACAACCGAAGTGGAGTTTGGTGTTATGTTAATTGTGTTAAGAAATGGCAAGTTCGCCTGATACTGAAAAACACCTGAAAAGGCCGTTAATCCTTCTGTTCCATCGGGGAAAATTTGCGGAACTAAATTGTAATCACGGCGGTGGAAATTGACAGAATCGCGCAAAGCAGAATAATTGCTTATGGATAAATTTTGTCCATCGTCATTGATGTTGAAAGAACGAACTTCATTGCTGTATTTCTGAGTGAAGAATGCGTTATTTCCATTATTAAC
>CAXNGM010000286.1:0-3813 GCA_964201695.1 Bacteroidia bacterium
TGTTGAAATTGGTAATACCAAAATCGAGGAGGATATTTAATAAGAATGAAAAATTAAATATCGCGAAATACATTCCATAGTCTTCCGTGCCAACAGCTTGCTGTACAGCTCTATCAATGCCTAAAATCCAAAAAGGTTTTATGCAAAGATTTAGTAATAAAAGAAGTGCTAAGTTCTGAATGAATTTTTTTTGCATTTGGGGGACTTATCGTAGGCGATCGGCCGAACGAATTAAATTATCATCCTTACGAATGGCTTTGTTTGCAAGGAACAAAAAAACAATACTAAGTGCGGGAAGTATTAAGCCGAATCCATAAGTTTCTTTTACATGAAGTTCTGTAATGTGTTCTATCGATTTATTTACAATGCCCACCAAAAGCAATAACATGGCAGTATTTGCCATCATTGCAGATACAGCAAGTCGCATTTGGACCTGTCTTTTCTTATATAGAAATAAAATAATGATTGGGAAGAGTGTGAGTAAAATGCCAACAGCCAGAATTGCAGGTTGACTTGTAAGGATTGTATCTTTTGGGTTTGTTTGAACCATACCACCTAAAAAAAGTTGGTAGGTTGCAGTGGCTGTTTCAATATTATAGAGCGGTGCAGCCAAAAGTAAACCCGAACATAATGCAGCTAACAAAAGGTAAATACTCTGAATTCGTTGAATCATATTTCTCTTAAATTTGCAAAAATAGGAAATGAAAGGAGTTTTCCTTTCAGATAAAAATCTATTTTAATATTTGTATATGCAAAATTTGTATTATTGCACAAGAATATTATCAAAATATCCATCATATAGTTCACGTTCAAAACATCTTTAATCAGTTTTGAGCTAATCACAATCCCCTGAAAACATTAAATTACGAGTCATTAATAACGGATATTCCGCATGTACGACATTCTTGAACTGAATGCCAAACTTGTAGGTGAATTGCGAGAAATCGCCAACAAGCTAAACATTTCAAAAGCAGAAGTCCTGAAAAAGCAAGATCTCATTTACCGAATTCTTGATGAACAGGCATTAAACCCCAAAGAATTAATTCGATTGAAAAAGAAAGAAAAGGCAGAATCTGTCCCAACAGAAGACAACAGCGAAAAAGTTGTAAAAAACAATATGGAAGGCGTAAAAATTACGCTTAATCCCGCAGAGGTTCGGAAGATGGCTTCTCAAGCCATGAAAGACGAGAAGGATGCCATTTCGATTTCTTCAAAAGCAACAAACTCTGATAAGGTAGTTGATGCACCCAAACCATTGCGAGGGAGAAAGCCCAATGCAGTAAAGGAAGTCATTGCCGAAATCACTGTTCCAACCATAACTCCAATTGTTGTTAAACCTCGACCGGAAAAATCAGTTTCAAAGAATATTCCTCGTGCTAGCAAACTTCCAATTCAAGAGAAACCGGCAGAAGTAATTCCTGAAAAATCAGAATCACCTCCTGTAATTGAACCTGTTAGAAACGTCCCCAATCCACATCCGGATGGGAAATTAGCTCGAAACGATCGTAGAGATCGCAGTAATAGAACCCCTTTTGATAAACGTACTGATAATCTTGCAAATTATCAACCTCCTGTTAACCAAGCGCAATCGGCATCATCTGATGCTGTTCCGAATGCACCGCAGCAGATAAATACGCCTAATCCTTCACCCAATCCCAATCAACCCAATCAACGCAATAACTGGCAAAATAATCCGAATAACCCGCGTCAGCAACAACGCCCGCAGCAGAACCCGCAACAAAATCAACAACGCAATCAGCCAGTTCAACAAACCGCTGCTGAACCAGCTCCTGTCGATCTTCTAAGTAATATCGATTTGGTTGTGACTACCGAAGGTGTTTTGGAAATGATGCCCGATGGTTTTGGTTTTCTGCGTTCATCCGATTACAATTATTTGGCTTCGCCTGATGATGTGTATGTATCGATTGCACAGGTAAAATTGTTTGGTTTGAAAACGGGTGATAATGTGGAAGGTGGCGTTAGAGCACCTCGCGAAGGCGAAAAATATTTTCCACTTACTCGAATCGATAAAATTAATGGGCGCGATCCATCGTATGTGCGCGATCGTGTGCCTTTCGATTTTCTAACTCCAATGTTTCCTGATGAAAAATTGAAACTTACTGGGCACAAACAAGGAACCCTCTCGACCCGAGTGATGGATTTGTTTACACCTATTGGTAAAGGTCAACGTGGACTTATTGTAGCGCAACCAAAGACCGGTAAAACGGTGCTTTTGAAGGAAGTTGCGAACGCCATCGCAGCCAATCACCCAGAGGTTTACTTGATCATTTTATTGATTGATGAACGTCCTGAAGAAGTTACCGATATGGCCCGTAGCGTAAAAGCGGAAGTGATCTCTTCTACGTTTGATGAACCCGCAGAACGCCATGTAAAGATTGCAAACATCGTTCTCGAAAAAGCAAAACGCATGGTTGAATGTGGGCAAGATGTTGTAATTCTTCTCGATTCAATTACACGTTTAGCACGTGCATATAATACAGTTCAACCGGCTTCTGGAAAAGTTCTTTCCGGTGGAGTTGATGCAAACGCCCTGCATAAACCGAAGCGATTCTTTGGAGCTGCCCGTAAAATTGAAAAAGGTGGTTCATTAACAATTCTTGCGACCGCATTGATTGATACAGGTTCTAAAATGGATGAGGTTATTTTTGAGGAATTCAAGGGAACTGGAAACATGGAACTTCAGCTCGACCGTAAATTGGCAAACAAGCGCGTATTCCCAGCTATTGATCTAACGGCTTCTTCAACACGTCGCGATGATTTATTGGTTGACAAAGAAACCTTGCAACGTATGTGGGTTTTGAGAAATCACTTAAGCGATATGAACACTGTGGAAGCCATGGAGTTTATTCGTCAGCAGATGAATGGTACCATCAGCAATGAAGAATTCCTAATTGGGATGAACGGATAAGTCATGAAACCGGAAACACGTTTTGCATTGTTTGTTTTTGCCATTGCTGTAATTTGGCGGATGGGACTATATTTAAGTGGATTAGCCGATTCGATGTTGGGTAATTATCCACTTCTACCAGTTTTCGGATTCTTGTTAATTGGAATGTTCCGTGGTATAAACGAACGAAGGAAGTCAGACTTCCCGAATGGCGTTCCTTTTTTAGCAGCTTTCAAAACAGGAATGTCTATCGCTGCTTTGTTTACAATGATGTATACGTTGTTTATTTATGTGTATATAAATTACCTCGACTCAAATTTCAGAGGACGTTACGTTGCCAATCGTATAGCAGATTTAAGAAAAAACAAAACACCCGAAATTGACATTACTGCTTGGGTAAAAAGCGCCGAAAAATTCCCTTTCGAAAATATTTGGGTGCTGTTTACTTTTATTGGCTTGATGGTTATTAGCGTGTTTTATTCTGCCGCAATTTCTCGCATGATGGCTAAAAAGTATCCGGTATAATTCAATTTGAAAATTTGAAGATTTGGAAATTTGAAAATTAGATTGCATTCTGCTCAGCAAATCAGCACATCACAATCATCTTCAAATCTTCAAATTACCAAATTTTCAAATTAGACCAATCATCCCCGACAATTCCTCAAACTTCAATCCGTCAAAATTACCCGAGCTCATCATGAGTAAATTGGCATTTTCCCAGTTTTCTTTTTGAAGTTCTTCGATTAGAATTTTAGAATCGTTGTAAACCTGCACGTTGTCGCCCCCGAATGCTGCTTTCACTTGTTCGGTGCTTATTGGACTTAGTTTTTTATGTGCAACTGTATGCGGATTAAAATACACCAGCGCCTTATCGGCTTTCTTCATTGAATCTTTATATTCTTCCA
>CAXNGM010000287.1:0-3798 GCA_964201695.1 Bacteroidia bacterium
GATTTTGCTGATAAATATAAGATGCCTCCTATCCGCCTTGATGATTCGGCTCAACAAGCACTTATAAATTATCGTTGGCCTGGTAACGTAAGGCAACTTAAAAATGTAACCGAACAAATCTCCATAATTGAAAACGAGCGCAATGTAACGGCCGATATTTTAGCTCAGTATTTACCGGGTCCGCATGGCAGCATGGTGCCTGCTTTAATTAAGCAAGACTCGGGAAGCGACTTTTCTGAAAGAGAAATATTGTATAAGGTCCTGTTTGACATGAAAAAGGACATGGTCGATATGAAGAAAATGATGTTGGGTATGCTTCAAAATGGCATTGATGACAAGCATCTTCAAGAAGAAAATGCCCAGTTTATAAATAAGTTGTATAGCGATATTCAGCAGCCACAATTTTATCAATCGACCCCAGCGTCTTCAGCGCCCCCTTCATCATCTTCGTCATTTATAACACCAGTTAATCCGCCGCTTACCGACCACGTTGAGGTGGAGGAAGAAAGTTTATCTATTGAAGGAAGAGAGAAAGAACTCATCATAAAAGCCCTCGAAAAATACAGAGGAAGAAGAAAAAACGCATCCAAAGAACTTGGAATTTCTGAAAGAACACTTTATAGAAAAATTAAAGAATACGGTATAAATCTCTAACATGAAACATCTAGCTTTCCTATTGCTAAGTTTGGTTTTGGTTTCTTGTAAATTGTCTTTATCTGGAGGTAATTATGGAGAAGCGAAAAGCATTTCGATTGCCTTCTTTCCAAACAATGCCGCCCTTGTTCAGCCAACATTAAGCCAATCGTTTACAGAAGATTTACGAAACTTTTTTCAAACACAAAGTCCACTTGCGCTTATCTCGAAAGGCGGAGATTTGCATATTGAAGGCGCAATAACCGACTATAGAGTTAGTCCCGTTGGAGTTAGTAATCAGGCCGCATCATCCAATAGATTGACAATTACAGTCAATGTTAAATTCACAAATTCGAAAGATTCAACCAAAGACTTTGACACAAGTTTCGCTCGCTTTGTTGATTTTCCAAGCACACAAAATATTGCTTCCATTGAACAAGAACTTGTAAGTCAAGTGAATCAGCAATTAATTCAAGACATCTTTAACAAAGCATTAATTAACTGGTAATGAATAAGGCCGAGTTTTTAAAATGTGTGAATTTGTCATTACCATCTCTTCCGGAGACGAATGGTAATTTGAAAGAAATCATAAAGAGCTTCCCTTATTTTCAAGCCGCACATATTTTATTTGCTCGCTCATTAAATCAATCAAACAACATTTTATTTTCAGAGGCCTTAAAGAATGCCGCACTTTATTCTGGAAACAGAAAATTGCTTTTTGAGCTGGTTAATAATGAGGATAAATCAACAATCGCGGCTCCTATTGAAGATAAAACCGTTGAACAAACCACGAAAACCGAACCTAATTTTATAAGGGAAGTCGAAACTATTGCATCTATTGGAATTGAAACAATAGCTCAAATAGAAAACCCCCAAGAAATTATCGAGGTAAGCCAAGACGAACCGATAATTGAATCCACAATCTTAATCCAAGCAAATCCGCATCCGCCAGCGATACATTTTTCGGAAGAAAAGGACAGTTTTTTGGGTTGGCTAAATAAGTTAAACAAGAACCCAGAGAAAAACGATTTGCCCGCTCGCCAACCCCTAATTATTCCTAAAATTGAAAAAGAGCAAGTTGATAATTTAGTTGACCGCTTTATTCAGACAGACCCAAGAATAAGCAAACCAAGCAAAGCGGAATTCTTTTCTCCAATACAAATGGCCAAAAAAAGTGTAGAGGACAATGACATGATTGTATCGGAAACATTGGCCAGAATATACATCGATCAAGGCAATATAGAAAAGGCAATACACATCTTTAGGAAATTAAGTTTGTTATATCCAGATAAAAACACTTACTTTGCCGCCCTTATCCTAAAACTGGAAAAACCTGATTTGCTATGATTGGTATACTTTCAGCACTCATAATTCTTGTATCAATTCTTTTGATTCTCGTAGTGCTAGTTCAAAATTCTAAAGGCGGTGGACTTTCTTCCACATTTGCATCAAGCAATCAAGTAATGGGCGTCCGCAAGACAACCGACTTTTTGGAAAAATCCACTTGGGCTTTGGTTGCTGCACTTGTTGTGCTTTGTCTATTTGCAACAGTTATGAATAAACCAGGAGAGCAGAAGCTTCAGCAATCGGTTAGTCAGGAAAAAGCGGAGTCTGTAACAGAAACTGCTCCTGCCGCAAAACCGGCACCTGCTCCTGCACCCGCACCTACGAATACTGTTCCCGTTACTCCCGTTCCGACCCCGGGAAATTAAACGAATTTCACAATACATTATTAATGTGTCAGTCTGTCACCGGGCTGACATTTTTTTTTGTAATAACGCGTGTAGTCTGACAAATTTGTCATTTAACCCCAATGGCATATCATTCGCTAAGCGGAGCGCATAACCATAAAAATAAAATTATTATGTCTGATATTTCGATTCGTCCTTTACAGGACAGAGTTCTTGTTGAAGCCGCTCCGGCAGAAGAAAAAACGGCTGGAGGCATTATTATTCCAGATACAGCAAAAGAAAAACCACAAAAAGGCCACGTTGTAGCTGTTGGCAATGGTAAGAAAGACGAGCCAATGACAGTAAAAGTGGGCGATGAGGTTTTATACGGCAAGTATGCCGGAACAGAAATTTCTGTTGGTGGCAAAGACCTCTTGATTATGCGCGAATCAGATATTTTCGCAATTCTTTAATTCAAATAGTAAATACTGAAAAAAATGGCAAAAGACATAACATTCAATATTGAAGCACGCGACCAATTAAAAAAGGGCGTTGATGCATTAGCTAATGCAGTAAAAGTAACACTTGGTCCAAAGGGTCGTAATGTTATTATTGACAAGAAATTTGGTGCTCCATCGATAACCAAAGACGGCGTTTCAGTTGCAAAAGAAATAGAATTAAGCAACCCTATCGAAAATATGGGAGCTCAGATGCTAAAGGAAGTGGCATCAAAAACTGCAGATGTTGCAGGAGATGGAACTACTACAGCAACTGTTTTGGCTCAAGCAATTATTACTGCCGGTTTAAAACATGTTGCTGCCGGAGCAAATCCAATGGATTTAAAACGAGGAATAGACAAAGCGGTAGCTATTGTTGTTGAAAATCTGAAACTTCAAAGTAAAGCAGTTGGTGATGACAATCAAAAAATTGAGCAGATCGCAACTATTTCTGCAAATAACGATTACGCCATCGGTAAATTAATCGCTCAGGCGATGGATAAAGTAAAGAAAGAAGGTGTAATTACTGTTGAAGAAGCCAAAGGAACCGAAACAACAGTGGAGGTTGTAGAAGGTATGCAATTCGATCGCGGATACATTTCTCCTTATTTTGTAACGGATACCGAGAAAATGCAAACCGTTCTTGAAAATCCATACATATTGATTTACGACAAGAAAATTTCTACCATGAAAGACCTTCTTCCAATTCTTGAGAAGAGCGTTCAAAGTGGTCGTCCTTTGTTGATTATTGCTGAAGATGTTGATAGCGAGGCGCTTGCTACATTGGTAGTAAATAAAATCCGCGGATCCCTTCGTATTGCAGCAGTTAAGGCGCCTGGTTTTGGTGATCGTCGTAAGGCAATGCTTGAAGATATTGCTATTTTAACTGGAGGTCAATTAATTTCAGAAGAACGCGGGTACAAATTAGAAAATGCTGATTTGACTTATTTGGGAAGTGCCGAAAAGATAACCATCGACAAGGAAAATACAATCATTGT
>CAXNGM010000288.1:0-3789 GCA_964201695.1 Bacteroidia bacterium
GAACATTCCTTTGTTTACTGAAATCCAGACACTCGCAAGCGACTACGGAAGAATTACCGGGGCTATGTCGGTGGAGATTGATGGAAAAACACTGACATTTCAACAAGCTGCGAATCTTCTTAAATCGGAAGATCGTGAAGTTAGACGCAGCGTTTACGAAAAAATAAATTCTCGCAGGAAGCAAGACCAAGAAGCCCTAGACACACTGTTTGATCAGTTGTTAGTATTGAGACATCAAGTTGCACTCAATACCGGCTATCGGAATTTCAGTGAGTACATGTTTGACGCAATGGGTCGTTTTGATTACACGGCAGAGCAATGCTTTAACTTCCATCAATCAGTAGAAGAATTTGTGGTTCCATTGGTCGAAGAATGGGAAGAAGCACGCAGAGTAAAATTGGGACTTGATGTTTTATCGCCTTGGGATTTAGAAGTAGATGCCGATAAAAAAGAACCACTTGAGCCATTTACCGATAGCCGCGATTTAATTGAAAAAACTATTGCCTGCTTTGCAAAAGTAAAACCCAGTTATGGCGATGTAATTCGATTGATGGACACCAAAGGCCATCTCGATTTGGATTCGCGTTTAGGCAAAGCACCAGGCGGATATAATTATCCACTATACGCTTCTGCCCTACCCTTTATCTTTATGAATGCAGCTGGTTCGATTCGCGACATGATTACCATGATGCACGAAGGAGGTCATGCATTGCATTCATGGGTAAGCAAAGATTTGGAACTCACTGGATTTAAAAGTACACCTTCCGAAATAGCTGAAGTTGCTTCGATGGCCATGGAGCTAATTTCGATGGAACATTGGGACGTATTCTTTGAAAACGAAGAGCAATTAAATCGTGCCCGACATTATCAAACCGAAAAAATTATTAGCATACTTCCATGGATTGCAACGGTTGATGCATTCCAACATTGGATCTATGAAAATCCGGCTCATACTCGCACTGAGCGAAATGAGGCCTGGAAAAAAATACACAGAAGATTTGCGGGAAATATTATAGATCGCAGTTCTTATCCCGAATTTGAAGAAACTGCTTGGCACAAACAATTGCATATTTACGAAGTGCCATTTTATTACATCGAATATGGAATTGCACAATTAGGAGCAATTGGTGTGTGGCGGAATTATAAAGCAAATCCTCAAAAGGCATTATCCGATTACGAACAAGCGCTTGCTTTGGGATATACCAAAACACTTCCCGAATTGTACGAAATAGCAGGAGTTAAATTCGATTTCTCTACCGAAAATGTGAAAGCCTTACTAGATTTTGTTCGCAACGAGATTTAATTAATTCGTTTCAAATTAAAACTTCAATCGCATCTGAATACGGAAATCGGAACGCGTATTTCCTTGCACTTCAGATAATCCAGAACCTGAATAATCGCGATTGGAATAGTAAAACTGAGCGATTCTAAACCACACATCAATTTTTCGGGTGATATCGTATTGAAGGGTAAAATAGGTTCGCGAACCTTTGTAATAATATGCTGGAATGGAGAATGAATAAAGCACATCGCTTTCGTATGCGTAAATGCGCGCATTGTATCCATCGGTATCAAACAAGGCATAGCGAAACGAGAATGTTAATGGCTTACTGATTGGCTTATAGACAATATCTTGTAAAATAACATAGCCAGTTTCTGTTGCCTGATTGGGTTGACTAAAAGCAACATATTCAACCCGGTTTCGCAACTTGAAAGAAGGTGAGATTTTGTACGATACATCGAAACGAAAATTCTGCTGATGTTGTCCAATGGGATAATCAATATCTAAATCGTCCTCCCCCGTAATATTGCGTGAACGAATACGATCACGGAAACGGAAATACATATCGACCGTTTTGGAAGGTGTGTAATTCAGCTGAACCAATCCGTCATAACCTCCAGCAGGAGCATCAACCAAAAACTTCAACCAAGGAAATTGCCAATGATCGAAATAGGCCGATACAGTGAAATACTTGATTGGCTTAGCAACCATGCCAATGTACGTCCCTTTTTCATTGATGTTTCGGGAGCCCTCGCTTATTGTAGCACCATATATTGTTTGATAATTTCTAGCAAAATCTCGGTGTAGAAAAGTAAACGATAATCGAGGATCCAAACTGGCAATGAAACCATTTATGGAAGCATAACCGCCATTTGCCGATCGTGCAAATTCTCCAAAGAAGTTAAAATTCCGATAAATCCAATTATAATCGATTCCAACGTTAGAAGCAGTTTGCCCTTTGAATTCAAAAGCGTTGTATGGCGATTCTGAACGTGTTAATGGAGCGCTGTAATGATAATAAACACCTGTTACCCCAATTTGTAGTGTTCGCTTTTTAAATGCGACATGCGATCCAGCAATTTGTTCGCGAATATTTCCACGATCGAGAAGTTCAGATGGAGTGCGGTGGTATCCGCTTAAGTTGAAATTCGAGAAGGCCTGTAAATCTTGACTCACCGAATCGATTGCTGCTGCATTGGTATTGATTTTCTTGTCTGAACCAAACACGGTAGCTTCTATATTACCCAAACGCCAACTTGTTGCAACTCCTCGCAGGAAAAGATTTTCATTCACCGAAGTATACGCTTTTAACCCTGGGGCACTGCGCTTGATATTCATTGCATCGGCGGTTTTCCCAAAGGCAAATCCCGACCAAAATGTAAGACCTTGACCAAACTGAGCTTGATAATCTCCTATGTTTAGCGATTTCAATTTCCCGATATTTTGAATGGCAATGTGACCCGTCATGAAATCGAATCCTTGCTTTTGTGAACCTTTGAAAAATTCTTCACCCGCATCTTTTTCTGCAGTGAAACCAAAACTCACATAATTGCCGTATTTGTAGCGATAACGTGTAAACAATCGTTGCGGACTTCCTATATAACGACTATCGGGTTTATCAGCAAGCTCTTCGGCTGTAATGTGTGAAAATCCTTTTTGTTGTTCTATGTTTTGAGATACTCTGAAAAAGATTTCTTGATTCGCATAACGCATCATGTCTTTGAGCGAGATATTCAAGCGATTTAAATCACGATTTACTTCTACATAAGGCAACATTTGATAAATCAAAGGAAGATCATATCCTTCCACAGCTTGCAATTCAAAAACAGAAAGCAGCTTTCCATACTTTTCACGATGATTGATGAGATTGGCAATCTGAAAATCATTCAACATCATGAGCTGCTCGAGTTGATCAGCCGTGGCAGAATTTAGATCCATTGGATGTTCTTGAAGAAAAGCCAGATTCTCAAAAACATTGGTATAATCAACATCATCGGATGTATTTTCGGCAATTGTTTCAATTTTCTTTTCCAGAAAATTATCATTCTTAGGACTCACTTGCGAAAATGCTTCTTCTATTTGTAGAAATAGAAAAATTATAAAAATGGGGAGAATTCTCAACCACATACCTAACCGCGGAATTGGTATGAAAGAGAAAATTGCGGGGTAAAACCTAGGACTGGATGGAAATTGCCTGACATATCAACTTGCATCCGTTTTAACTTCAATCCAAAACCAAAAGCGGTGCTAAGAGGTTGACTTCCAACACCGGCACGAAGAAATAAAACATCCCCAGCCATATATTCCAAACCCGCTTTCATGACAGGTTTATTATAAGAATCTTTTTCGGTTTCGAGGGCAATGAATACACGCTTCGAAAATTGATAACGCATTCCCAAACGCATGGAGACAGGCAAACGATCTTGTTCGAGTTCAGTTAAGCGTGTTCTATTGGGATTGTATACATGCGCTGCAATGGTTAAATCCGGTGATAATTTATAGATAGC
>CAXNGM010000289.1:0-3785 GCA_964201695.1 Bacteroidia bacterium
TTGCTTTGTTGCTATAATTAGCTTCTTTTTAAGTCACATATTAAATTCTCAAATTTTAATAAACGAAGGCTCAAATAAAAATTATTCAACCATAGCCGACGAAGATTTGGAATACGGCGATTGGATAGAGCTATACAATGCGGGGAGCAGTCCTGTAAATTTGGACAATTATGCTTTAAGCGACGATATAGACGAAACGGATAAATGGCGATTTTTGCCATATACCATTGTTGCGGGAGAGTTTATTACTGTTTTTTGCAGCGATAAAAATAGATTTCCAATCAATAATTCAGACTTTGAACAAGTTGTTTCTGTTGCTGACTACAACCCATTATTTGGTTGGAATACACATCAATTTACAAATCCTTTTTATTGGGATGGCACATCAAGTATATTAATAAACGTTTGCTCTTATTCTAACTCAGGCTATACATCGAACTCTATATTTAACCAAACAGACACCGATTACCCATCAACAGTTTTTAACTATCAAGACGGTAGTGACGTTGCATGCTCATTCGGCACGGGTTATACAGCCAATAGAAGACCAAATCTGAAACTGAACGATGTAATTATTGGAACAGGAACTGCGCAAAATGGAAATACCGATTACCCGGCTCCCTATGGAAACTGGTGGTGGGGTGCAAAAAACCAAATGATTATTCCCGCCTCTGAATTAATTAGTGCCGGTCTTCTTCCGGGTGATATCAATTCCTTATCATTTGATGTTGCTGATGAGCTGTCCAATACCGTTTACACGTATATAGATTTCAATTTTAAATTAACTGACGAGATACAGGTCTCAGAAGTTTTTGAAGTTGTAGAACCTCCTTATCGCTTCCACACAAATTTCAAAATATCAAACGGTGGAGAAAATGTTTATTTGTTTTCTCCTTCTGGTTCTTTGATAAGCACCTTATTGGTTGATGTTGATATGTTAGATGTGAGTGTGGGTTTGTTAAATGATGGATCGTCAAACAGAGTTTATTTTACACAGCCAACTCCCGGCGGAAGCAATAACTCTTCAATAGGTTATGGATCAACCGCTATTCCGCCAGTTTTTAGCATGTTATCTGGCATTTATCAAACGCCATTAAACATAAACATTGGAGATTTTAATCCTCCTTCTGCGCAGTCTGAGGTAAGATTTACACGAGACGGGAACGACCCTACTCAAGATTCCGAATTATATACTGGCGCTCCCCTTTTCATATTTCAATCAACAACATTAAAGGCTAGAATATTTTCCCCGAATAATCTTCCAAGTACGATAACTTCTGCCTCCTATTTAATAGGAATAGATCACGTTACTCCAATTATTTCTATCACTACAGATAATTCAAATTTATATGGGCCCACTGGTATTTTTGATAATTGGCAGCAAGATTGGCAAAAAGCGGCGCGCGTAGATTATTTTGACACAGACAACAGCCTCATATTTTCACAAAACTCAGGGATGCAAATAGATGGCGGTGCTGGTGGTAGCCGGTCTCATCCACAACACTCTTTTAGATTAGAGCTAGATAATAGTATTTTGGGTGAAGGTCCAATCGAACATTTAGTCATTCCGAACCGGCCAAATCGTACTAAATACAGTAATTTTTATCTAAGAAACGGAAGTAATGCATACTTGGTGCAGCCCTACAAAGATGGCTTTACCACCATGGCAATGTCTGAAGAAACCAATAACTACTTCTCTGCCATGAGACCTGTTACCGTTTATATAAATGGGGGTTATTTTGGTTTGTATGAATTACGAGAAAAATTTGACTCGGAATATTTTAATCTTCTTGATGGTGGCGATAAAGACGAAACCGACATCCTATCATTAAGTTATTGGTATGGAAGCGTTTTGAGAGCTGTTCAAGGTTCATTAGATACTTTCTATAATGCAGCAGCACAATTCAACGAACTAGATACAGAAAACGCTAATTTCTGGAACTTGGCTGATGAGTTGTTCGACATGACTTACTACACCGATTATATAATTGCCGAAAGCTGGATGGGAAATGTAGACTGGCCACAAAATAATATTAAAATCTATAAATCAGATTCAACAAATAATAGATATCGCTTTTGTACAATTGATTTGGAGGGTTGTCTAGCCCCTACTGGTTTTGTAGACTGCACTTTTGATCATATAGAATACCTATTAAATCAAGATCCAAATAATCCTTTTATCAACGTTTTCTTAAAAAGCATTCAAAACAGGCGCTTCCACGATTATTTCATCAATCGTTTTGCAGATAATATGAATACAACTTATCAGCTCGAAAGATTGCTTGCTTTAGAAAACGACTTCTTTAATTCTTTTGTAGTAGAAATGCCTAATGAATATGCGCGATGGGGCGACCCGAATAACATTAATCAACAAATGAATGATTTTTATAACAACCACTTAGTGTTGCAAGATCAGCTTTCTCAGCGGACGGGAATTGTTCGTGATAATATTCAAAATCATTTCAATTTGCCAAATCAAGTGGATTTAACTTTAGATGTATTTCCTGAAGGTGCTGGAAAAATAAATATTAGTACTGTAACACCTGATGAATATCCTTGGGAAGGAGTCTATTTCAATGGGATTCCAATTAAAATTCAGGCCGTAGCAAATCCTGGCTATAATTTCTTGCATTGGGGAAACAATCCATTAATAACAGATACATTAAGCGCTTATTTTTTAGATACCCTTTCAAGTAATCCAATTGCCTTTAATGCTTATTTCGAAGAAATCGATGATGTGGGCATCGATGATTTTGCACCTTCTAGCAACTGGACAATTTACCCCAACCCTGCAAGTTCGCAGCTTTTTATTAAAAACGAAATATCAACTTTTGGAAAATCGTTTACATACCAAGTTGCTGATTTAACGGGAAGAATTGTTGCTTCTGGAAATATAACCAACCCAAACATGTCAAATAGAATTGATATAAGCAATTTGGCGCCATCGGTCTACTTATTAAGTATTTACGAAAGCGGAAAACATGCAAAACAACTGCGTTTCGTCAAAAGTAAGGGTTAAAACTAATTCTAATTCATAACCCGGTCCAAACTCCCTGATATTTTGGCAATAATCTATGCTCACACCGTGTCACAATAAATGAGCGTAGAGAAATCAACTCGAAAAATTAGATTATTCTCAACAAAACAGCCGCAATTGAGTTATTTGAATTATCACTATTTTCGCACCGCAAAAAATTTAAACATTCCATGAGTAAAGACCGTTTTCAAGGACACGATTATTATCAGATCGACGACCTGCTTACTGAAGAACAGTTATTAATCCGCGATACCGTTCGCGCTTGGGTAAAAAAAGAAGTAACTCCTATCATTGAAGATTACGCCCAACGAGCCGCTTTCCCTAAACATTTGATTAAGGGCTTAGGTGAAATTGGTGCTTTTGGACCTTACATTCCTGTTGAATATGGTGGTGGCGGAATGGACCAAATTACTTACGGTTTGATAATGCAAGAAATTGAACGTGGCGATAGCGGCATTCGTTCAACTGCTTCGGTTCAAAGTTCATTGGTGATGTACCCTATTTATAAGTACGGTTCTGAAGAGCAGCGTATGAAATACCTTCCCAAATTAGCCACTGGCGAAATGATGGGTTGTTTCGGTTTAACAGAACCGGATTCTGGATCGGATCCAAGTAGCATGATTACCAATATCAAAGACATGGGCGATCATTATTTGCTTAATGGTGCTAAAATGTGGATTTCTAACTCTCCTTTTGCAGATATCGCAGTTGTTTGGGCGAAGAATGATGAAGGTAAAATTCGTGGGAT
>CAXNGM010000290.1:0-3783 GCA_964201695.1 Bacteroidia bacterium
ACATAAATCCATGCATCCGAAATATTGGCTGCATTACTTCCTTGTATTGCAACATCTGTAATTACATTCACAGAATTTATTTCAATGTAAGATGCTTCCTCTTCAGAAGGGTTGATAATATTGCAACTTACGAAAGCAAGCAAACAAAATAGAAGAACTGCAGTGTAAACTTGCTTCATGAATTATGCGAAGAGATGCGAAGTAGTATTCATTTTTTCAATAATTCTATTTGCTACTTCCAATGCTTGTAAACCATGTGAAACATTCACGATTGGTATTTTATTGTTTAGAATAGCGTCTGCAAAACTCTCCAATTCGGATTTTATTGCGTTTGTTGGTAAAATTTCTGGGCGCTCAAAATGGATCTGTTTAAGTCCCTTGCCTTCAGCCATTTCGATAGTAACTGCTAGAGGGTCGGGTTCGCCTTCAATGGTATTCATGCGAATGACCTCCACTTCTTTTTCCAGAAAATCTACACTTATGTATGCATCTCTTTGAAAGAATCGCGTTTTGCGCATGTTTTTCATGGATAATCGGCTAGCTGTTAGATTGGCAACGCAGCCATTATCGAACTCAATGCGTGCATTTGCGATATCCGGCGTTTCACTGACAACCGAAACACCCGAAGCACTTATTTTCTTCACTGTAGACTTTACACTATGAAGTACAATATCAATATCATGAATCATTAAATCGAGCACTACCGAAACATCGGTGCCTCGCGGATTGAATTGCGCCAAGCGATGCGTTTCGACAAACATAGGATTATCGAAAAATGGAGAAGCTGCTATGTATGCAGGATTGAAACGTTCAACATGACCAATCTGCACTTTTTTACCTGCTTCCACCGATAATTGTTCAAGTTCGCGTGCTTCATCGATTGTTGTTGCAATGGGTTTTTCGATAAAAACATGTTTGCTTGCGCGCAAAGCTTTGCTCGCATAGGTGTGATGAAATAGGGTGGGAGTAACCACATCCACAACGTCTACTTGCTGAAGCATTTCCTCAAAACTTGAAAATGCATGGATGTTAAATTCTTCCGCTATGCGTTTTGAACTATCGGCATCGACATCAAAAAAACCACAAAGTTCATAAGCAGCAATTTCTTTAATGAGTTTAATATGAATTTTACCAAGATGACCAGCACCTACAACGCCTATTTTAAGCATAATTATCTATTTTCCGCAAACCTAATCATTTTCATTAAAAGGAAATTGCACATGTAAATAATCTTGGAAAATGATAGAAAAAAATGAACATTGTTTTGTGGACGAAAGCCTGTTATTTAAATCAAATAGATTAGGTGATGGATTAATTTTAGGATTCTGATTTTACATAATTTATGTTAATACCCGATTCCTACAGATATCAAGGTTTACGCAAGCGAATGGTGGATGATTTACGTGTTCATGGAATACTAAATGAGCTTGTGTTGGATGCAATTCGAGCTGTTCCAAGGCATCAATTTTTTCAGGATGAGGTTTTTGTAGAAAAAGCCTATCAGGATATTGCTTTCCAAATTGGCGCAGGTCAAACCATTTCGCATCCATCAACAGTGGCTATCCAAACGCAGTTGCTCGATTTAAATCCAGGCGAAAAAGTATTGGAAATCGGAACCGGCAGTGGTTATCAAACTGCTGTATTGGCTCAGTTTAAAATCAAAATATTCAGTATCGAACGTCAACATACTTTGTATTTACGAACCAAGAAACTTTTGGAAGAGATGAATGTTCCCGCACGTTTATTTTTTGGTGATGGGTATTTGGGACAGCCCGTTTATGCACCTTACGATAAAATTATTGTTACAGCAGGCGCTCCATCCATTCCACAAGCATTAATCGATCAACTCAAACCGGGTGGTCGCATGGTTATTCCCGTTGGACAAGACGGCAAACAAATTATGCATGTGCTCGATAAAAACATAGATGGAACCATTGCAATAGAAGAGCATGGGGAGTTCAGATTTGTACCTTTATTGGAGAGGAAAAATTGATTAAACCTTTTTGAATAAATACATTTATTCTTGTTTATAAATGCAAATTTTCATTGCATCCATTAGCGCATTAGCATATCAAAGTATCAGCACATCTCCCGATAGCTATCGGGACTAATTAGCACATTAGCACATCTCCCGATAGCTATCGGGACTAATTACACATCAGCACATCAATTTCTCACAACACAATATTCGCCTTGAAAATCTTTACTGCAATGGCGAGTAGGATTACCCCAAAGAATTTGCGGATAACGAATAAGCCACTTTTTCCGAGTTTGCGCTCTAAGAAGTTAAGTGATTTGAGCACCAAATAAATGGCTAAAAGATTAATAAGTATGCCAATTAATATGCTGTAAATGGAGTAATTGGCTCTGAGCGACATTACCGTTGTTAAGGTTCCGGAGCCAGCAATAATTGGGAAGGCAATGGGGATAATACTTCCCGATTTAACATCTGGATCTTGTCTGAATAATTCAATTCCTAAAACCATTTCCAAAGCCATGATAAAAATGACAATGGAACCGGCTACTGCAAAGGAATGCACATCAACACCCAATAAACCGAGGAATTTCGTTCCGAAAATGAGAAACAAAATCATCAATGCGCCAGATGCCAAAGTTGCTTTCCCTGATTCAATTTCACCCAATCGACTTTTCATTGAAATGAGCAATGGCGTTGCTCCAACTATATCGATTATAGCAAACAGTGTAACCGTAACGGTTAAAACATCTTCGAAATTAACGAGAGAATCAAACATTTTTAATGGCTTTGGAAATTGTTAAATCGCGAAATGATTTCTTTCCTCGAATAAAATAATCGGCTACAATAGAACCCATGTAAACGCCTGAAATATTGCGATTACGCTCGAGTGTTTTTAATCGTTTCCGTTTTTGTCGGATCGATGGAATCAGGCGATAGAAATGGAGATGCGCACGAATGATGGCGTAAAAATGACTGATCCCATTGGTGAATAAAAATTTGAATGCTGCTATCCCATCCAACACCATCCGCATAAATAAACTCCTTAATAAATATCGGCCTTCGATGTTCTTATAAATCAATTCGAGATTGTTTCGGAAATTCAAATAGGTTTTGCGCCAATTCGATTTCGATAAAGTACCTCCTCCAATATGAAAAACGACCGATTTAGGCTCTACCAAAATGGTATACCCTCGATTTTTCATGCGCCAACACAAATCAATTTCTTCCATGTGCGCAAAAAATGATTCGTCAAATCCTTCACATTCATTAAAAATGGTTGCACGCACAAACATGCAAGCTCCCGAAGCCCAAAATACTTCTGTTACATCGTCGTATTGGCCTGTATCCACTTCGCTTTCTTCGAAGATTCTTCCCCGGCAAAATGGAAATCCAAAGCGATCAATATATCCTCCAGCTGCACCAGCATATTCAAAACGATCGCGTTGTTTGAATGCGCGTATCTTAGGTTGAACAGCAGCCACATGTTCATTTTCTTCAAAGTGCTTAACAACGGGTTCAATCCAGTTTTCAGTGACTTCAATGTCGGAATTCAACAACACAAAAATATCGGCATCCACTTGCGCTAATGCTTCGTTGTAACCACCTGCATAGCCATTGTTATGAGGATTTTGGATAATGCGAACGGAAGGAAATAACTCTTGCACCATTTCAACAGAATGGTCGGTTGAGGCATTGTCTGCAACTACAATTTCCGCATTGGGAGAGCAGGCTATTACCTTGGGAAGAAATTGTTCAAGTAGGTGTTTGCCATTCCAGTTGAGAATAACTACAGCTGTTTTCATAGA
>CAXNGM010000291.1:0-3755 GCA_964201695.1 Bacteroidia bacterium
AAAGATATTGAATTTGTAAAAGAGCTTCCGGAAACAACCGGAACAATTATCGGTAACGCGATTCAAAAAGCACAAACACTTTTCAATGAAACCGGATTTGCATGTTTTGCCGACGATACAGGTTTGGAAATTAATGCGCTTGATGGAAAACCGGGTGTCGATACTGCGCACTTTGCTGGTCCAGAAAGAGATTCCATTAAAAACATGAATCGTGTGTTAAGCGAAATGGATGGAGTAGTGGAGAGATCAGCTCGTTTCATCACGGTAATTGCCTTTGTAAATATGGATGGTGTTCAAACTTTCGAAGGAGAAGTGAAAGGAAGAATTGCACATGCCATTTCTGGAAATGGTGGTTTTGGGTACGACCCTATTTTTATTCCCGAAGGTTTCGATCAAACATTTGCGGAATTGCCTCAGAGCATAAAAAACGAAATCAGTCACCGAGCCAGAGCCACTGCATTATTTGCTAACTGGATAAATCAAAACATGAATATTTAAATTATTTTTGCTGCCAATTATGGAATTCATTACCTCATTACTCGACTTTATTTTACATATAAATGCGCATCTCGATCAACTGGTTCTTGATTATGGATCTGCTATTTATTTTATTTTATTTCTAATCATTTTCGTAGAAACGGGTTTGGTTGTAATGCCCTTTTTGCCTGGTGATTCTTTGTTATTTGCTGCTGGTGCTTTGTGCGCTCGTCCAGGTTCAGAATTGAGTTTGCCTCTGCTTATCGCTCTACTAATTTTGGCTGCAGTTTTAGGCGATAATCTCAATTATACCATCGGTCGTTTTGCAGGATCCAAAGTAGTTAATTGGAAATTTCGCGGAAAACCATTAGTGAAACAGGCGTATATTGATCAAACGCATAAATTCTTTGAGAAATACGGAACTAAAGCAATCATCATGGCTCGCTTCGTTCCCATTGTCCGCACGTTCACTCCTTTCGTAGCGGGTGTTGGCGAAATGAATTATCAAAAAAAATTCCTACCATTCGATTTAGCAGGAGGTTTCTTATGGATTACTTCCATGACATTAGCTGGCTATTTCTTAGGGAATTTAGAATTCTTCCAAAAGCATTTCGAAGCGGTAGTAATAGGAATAATTCTGCTTTCAGTTATGCCAATTTTAATTGGAATTGCGAAATCTAAATTAAATTCAACCAAATAAAATTTCATCATTTTTAAAAGTTTTAAGCTTGTTGTTTTGGATGAGGTTTTATTCATAAATAATGAAAAAATCATAGTGTTTTAGATAAATGAATGCATTCAGTTAAATTGAAATGGGAATAGACTTGATACCAAGCGATGATTCAAATGAGCAGCCTACTTTGTCTATATGTTTGCTTTGTTTCAATCATGAGAATTTCATTCGTCTTGCATTAGAAGGTATTTTAAATCAGCAAATGAATTTCAAATGGGAATTATTGATCGCAGATGATTGCTCAAGTGATTCATCTAGAAAAATCATTCTAGATTTTTTAGAAAGTAATGAAATAAACGCCCGTCTATTTTTCCCGTCCTCAAATACCCGTGTTCAAATTTGGAAAGAGATGTTGGACGCAGCTAAAGGGAAATACAAAGCTCACATTGACGGGGATGATTATTGGATTGACGTATTAAAATGTCAAAAACAAGTCGATTATTTAGAAAATAATGAGGGTGTTTCTTTTTGTTTTACCAATGGATATTCATTTGTTGATGGAAATGAAACGGAACTGAAAAGACTGATTAATACGGATACTTCAATTGTAAAAACTGATTTTTTTGATTTTTTAAAAAATGGAGGATTAGTTACACACAGCTCAAAAATATGGAGGCGCAGTGCCGATATTAAGGAATGGCCGGAATGGGTTTTAGGAGATCCGTTCAAGCCCGATTATTTCCTAAATCTTATTCATCTTAAAAGCGGAATGATGGTACTATTGAATTTTGATTCGTTTAGATATCGGATTCATTCTGCAAGTATGTTAAATGAAAGCACACAAATTCGTTTTATAGAAAGAGGAATTACGTATACCAATAACTTAAAATCTTTTTATGCCCCAGAATTTGAAGGAATTTTTAATGATTGTCTTAGCTGGCATTACGCTGATTATGCAATAGAATTAATGAAGAAGAAGTCTTTTTCAAAAGGCATTAATTATATATTCAAAAGCTATAACGTAGGAACTAAAAAATCACCCAATCAATTCATCAATTTAATCGTACTATCGATAAAATTGATGACACCAATTTTTTTTAAAGAAGGTCTTAAATCACTAATTAGAAAGAAATGATTTAATCTCAGAATTAATAGATGTAAAATTCAATATTTCAAAGCGATAGAATTCTTTAATAATGTGCCTTTAGCAGTTGAGATTTTAGCATTTATCTAATCGCTGGTAATTGATCCATGACTTTCAGTTTGAGAACATCCATTGCGCGACTGATAGTAAGTTACGCTAAAACACCCAAAGAATGAGATACACCAAAGAGGGAACTACACCTGTTAACATCAAATAAAAATATTTCTTCCGGAAATGGTTAAGATCCATCTGCGACTTTGGGAAGTACTTCGCGCAATTCGGGAATACTAAATTCAACAAAAATGAATGACCTCCTCAGTATCGAGTTTCGATGTTTCAGTTATTATCCCAACCATTACTTTCATTTCTTAAAATACCTGAGCTAATGTAATTTAACCAATTTTTAATGAGCCATTCTAATAGATTATAGATTTTAGATTAGCTGCATGGGGAAAAATTTTCAGTAAATTTTTTTGTTTTAAGTAAAATTACTTTAGTAAGGTAGATATAGATTTTGAAATTTCCGCCAAAAGTATACTGCTTTAGTCATTTTAAAATCATCACATCAATTATTGTTTATAGATATTCCTCTACTAAAATACTACATGCAATGTATGATATTGAATATCGATTTAACCATATATTTGTGGATGGTTAAAATTTTTAAACTAGATTTAATATGATCAATGTTACGAGGTCTTTTCTTCCAGAATTGTCTGATTATATAAAATATATCGAAGGTATTTGGGAACGAGGACATTTGACTAACCATGGTCCTCTGGTTGTTGAATTAGAAAATAAACTTCGAGATTATCTTGGTGTTGGTCATTTTTTCTTTGTAAACAATGGTACAATTGCTCTTCAAATTGCAATTAAAGCTGCTGGTTTAAAAGGCGATGTTATTACAACCCCTTTTTCGTATGTTGCCACAACAAGCTGCTTAGTTTGGGAAAATTGCAAACCAATTTTTGCTGATATCGATCCCAATACGCTTACAGTAACTGCTGAAACAATTGAGAAAGTCATAACACCTCAAACTACTGGCATTTTAGTTACTCATGTATATGGAAATCCTTGTCCAGTAGAGGAAATTGAAGCACTTGCAAAACGCAAAGGACTCAAAGTTATATACGATGCCGCTCATGCTTTTGGTGTCGAATATAAAAACCAGTCGGTCTTAAATTTTGGAGATATCTCCACCTTGAGTTTTCACGCAACCAAACTCTTCCATACAATTGAAGGTGGTGGTATTATCACCAACGATGATGAACTGGCCCATAAAATTAGTTATATGCGCAATTTTGGACATAATGGTCCAGAAGCGTTTTATGGTGTTGGTATAAATGGGAAAAGCTCAGAATTCCAAGCTGCTATGGGATTATGCCTATTTCCTAAAATCGACCACATCATTGAAACTCGTAAGACACTTTCCGATTTTTACACATCCAGTTTAGCTGGTAT
>CAXNGM010000292.1:0-3742 GCA_964201695.1 Bacteroidia bacterium
ATAGAATCGCCCTATCGCATTTCCATTGCCGATATGCTCATCTTTCCCACGATTCAAGCATCCTCTCGTGATGTTTTGAGGGAAGGGGTTTGAATAGCTTGAACGCGCGGATTCATCTCGCGAAACCACATGGATGGAATTAAAGAAAGAAGCATCATAGCAGGATATCCTGATGGAAGTTGCGGACTTTCTTCAAAATGACGAAGCACTTGATATTTTCGGGATGCTTTGTAATGATGGTCGGAGTGTCGGGTAAGTTCGAACAAGAAAACTCGCCCAAAAACATGGTCCGAATTCCAGGAATGCCATGGCTGAACTTTTTCGTATACACCCGATTTTACTTCTTTTCGGAGTAAACCATAATGCTCGATGTAATTGATTATCTCCAATAGAATGATTCCAATAAAGGCAGATGCAATAAACAGAAGAGTTGCTTTAATACCGAAAAGGATGAATATCAAAACCAACAATAAAATTTGTGCAATCTGAAAAAGCAGCATGGTGTTTCGTAAACTGAAAAAGGAAACATGCTGTTTATTGAGAATTCCTGTTTGAATGTGCCAAGCAGAAACATATCCATCTCTCATTGATCTCAATAAAAATCGATACACATTCTCGTTGAGACGAGCAGTTGCAGGGTCATTAGGAGTAGCAACATACCGGTGATGTCCATGATTATGTTCAACAAAAAAATGCAGATACAGTGAACTTAACAAGAGCAGTTGAGAGAAAAATTGTTCCAACTTATTGCTGCGATGTCCTAATTCATGGGCCACATTAATTCCCAAAACCCCCGAACAAACTCCAACAGCGGATGTCATTCCGATAAGTTGCAAAGCCGAATAACTATTTTGGCTAACGAGCATCAAAAAATAAAGAACAATTCCCCATTGAATGGGAACACTCAACCAAAGAAAATAATCGTACCGCGATTTCTTAGCGACATCAGATTCTTCCAATTCATTATAATTTTTATCGGTAAATGGAATGAAATGTTCGAAAAGCGGGATGAGGACGAACGCATAAATTGTTGTTCCAAAGGCGAAATAATGGGGGAATGTGAGTGCGAAATAACTCACAATAGCTATGGAATAACCCGATAAATATCGAAAATCATTTAGCCAATTTTTCATTCCGAAATTTACAAAGAATTTTATTTAAAAATGAGAGTTCTCCGCTTTTCACTTATTTTAGCCACGTCTAGCTTCTGTTTTCTGAAATAATTTACAATGCTCAATCGTCTTTTCGTAATAATCATCCCCACATTCATTGTATTAAGTGTATTAATTTCGGGTGTAATTCTATTAGAACCAACCTTCGAAAAACATCAATTTTTGCCAACATCTGGTGGAACTCGTCCTCTTGGAAAAGAGGAAGATGAATCCGAAGAGCAACAGCGTCGATTGGCCTGGATAGAACAAATTCACAAAGCAGCACCGGGAACCGATTGGCGTGAAATGGATCGAAAAACACGTTGGAAAAAATACCAAAATGCTCAAAATTTGAGCAAATCGGGAGGGGCTATTAGTATTGCGGGTGGATTATTAGAAGGAGTTTGGACAGAGAAGGGGAGCGGGAACTTGGCTGGTAGGACCCATACTGCCGATTATGATACAAGCAACGGAAAAATATATCTGGGTTCGGATGGTGGAAACATCTGGAGAGGTTCAATCAATGGTAGTAATTGGGAAGTGCTAAACGACCAACTTAAATTTGAATCCATCGAATTGGTTCGAGTTATTCATCGAAACGGAAGTAAACGAATCCTTGTTGGAACAAGCGATCGATTCATCTATTATTCGGACGATGAAGGTGAAACGTGGGAAAGTTCAACAGGGCTTCCATTAATGACCGCTGGCTCCGAACGCATCGAACGTGTGCAGGTTTGCGACGATTCTTTGGCAACGGTCTTGGTTTTACTAAGAGGACATTCAACCGGGATACCTTCGAGTGTGCAGTTGTACAAATCGACCGACCGCGGTGCTACATTTTCGCTTTTCTATGCGGTTCCCAATGTTGGCAATGGCGATTTGAATCAGTTCGATATTTGGGCTCCAGAATACGGAAACACATCGCCGTATTTGGTTCATAATGATCAGGCATACCGAATTGGATTGAACGATTCAACATTAACAAACGTTGGTGTATTGCCTGGAATTCCTCAAGGATACACCATGCTTACCGGTTATCTCGCTCCCAATGGAAATGTTTCTTTGTATGCCTATGTCGATCAAAAGATTTTTCGTTCAACCAACCAAGGTGTTGATTGGACTTTAATGACCGAGCTAGGTAAATTCCCCTTTTTCAAAACCAGTTTCAATGCCTCTGTCAATACGCCCGATTTACTTTATTTTGGTGATATTGAATGTTATCGTAGTGTGAATGGCGGATCTACTTGGACTAAAATAAACGATTGGCCCGATTACTATCAGAACATGACATCCAAGCTGCATGCTGATAATCCTGGAGTTAACTGCTTAAGAAAGGCGGATGGTTCTGAATTTCAATTGATAAACACCGATGGAGGAACGTATATTTCAACTAACAATCTCCAACAGGTTACTAATATTTCGATGAATGGCTTGAACATTAGTCAGTATTATTCTTCACTAACTGCCCGTTACGACACCAATATGGTATTCTTAGGTGCTCAAGATCAAGGATTTCAACGTGCCGAAACGGATAATGGAGGATTGCTTATGCCCGAACAAGTGGTGAGTGGCGATTATGGCCACATCGTTACGGGGAATGAAGGGTTTAGTATTTTCATGGTGTATCCTGGATTCGCCATATTTTATCCTGATGCTACAACAACTTCCGATTTTACATGGGATTTTGATGGCAGTAATACCTTTTGGATTCCACCATTGTTGGCCGATCCTGATTACGATGATATTGCTTATATGGCAAATGGCAATAAGATTACAAAGCTTCAACCCAATGGAACTACCTTAACAGCTAACAATCTTGCACCTTCTTTTATGGGAGGAATTTCTGCCATTGCCGTATCTCCATTGAATCATAGTTATTGGTATGTCTATACTGAAAGTGGGCGTTTTTATAGATCAACAGATCGCGGTCAAACATGGACATCTGTGGTTATTGCAAATTCTCCCAATGGCAATTATTTATATGGAGCTTGCATCTATCCCTCAAAGAAAAATTTAGGCGAAGTATATGTATGCGGAAGTGGTTACTCAAATCCACCTGTTTATTTTTCTGAAAATAATGGGGTTTCATTCACAGCAACTAGCACTGGACTTCCATCCACCTTGGTTTATAAAATGGATGGAACACCTGGCGATGAATTTATCTTCGCTGCTACAGAAGTTGGTCCATACGTTTATGTGAAATCTGAAAATACCTGGTTCGATTTAGGTGAAGGCATTGCTCCCAATCAGAACTATTGGTCATTGGATTATATTGAATCAACGAAAACCGCACGCTTTGTTACGTATGGAAGAGGCGCTTGGGATTTTAGAGTTCAAACGCCACTCTCTACATCGCTAGTTACTTCAACTTCAATAAGAGTTTTCCCAAATCCAGCAAACGATGTGGTTTCCATTCAATCAGATTCCTATAAAGCAGGAGCCAATTTTACCCTGTATGACGGAGCCGGGAAATTGATAAAATCGGGTACGTTGCAACAAGGAACAACGCAAATCCCAATTCGTGATGTGATTTCGGGTTTATATTTTATTGTATTTCAAGACGGTTCAAAAAAGAAGGTAGAGAAGTTAAT
>CAXNGM010000293.1:0-3741 GCA_964201695.1 Bacteroidia bacterium
AGCTCCCAAAAGTTGGTCTCAAGGCAAGGGAATAAAGAAATTTATAGCACGTATTTCAACGCAGTCGGCTTTGCGATTTGATGGAAGAACCACCAATACCAAAATTACAGAAGCATATAATCCCTTTCATGCAGGAATAAATGATAGCACGCTTATTACATTGAATCAGACTTTACGTAACACTATCTTTTTCAACAAAAGTGATCCCAAGTTTGGTTTTGATTTGAATTGGCAGAAGATTGGAACGAAAGCATTATTGAACAATGGATTAGAGGCGCGTGAAAATAAGTTCAGTAATCATCATATACGATGGAGCCCGGGAATGCGTTTTATTTTCAACGGAGAAACACGCATTGGAAAAAAAGAAAGCAATACCGCTTATTATTCAACCCGAAATTATCGTATTCGATATGTAGATATTGAGCCCAAAATCTCGTATCAACCCAATGCAGCATTTCGAATTTCGTTACTTTATAAACGCAGCGAAAAAAATAATGACGTTACGCTCGGAGGAGAAAAGGCAATGTCTGAAACGGCAGGAATTGATTTAAAATACAATGTAGCAAACAAAGGGAGTTTTCAAGCTTACGGTAAATTTATCCTGATTCGATTTGATGGAACTCAAAACACACCCGTTGCATTTGAAATGCAAGAGGGACTGAAGAATGGCAACAATTACACCTGGGGTTTAACTTATCAACGAACCTTGTCGAACAATATGCAAATCAACTTCAATTACGATGGACGTAAGTCTGCGGATGTTAAAACTGTTCACATTGGAGGCGTTCAAGTAAGAGTCTTTTTCTAAAAAAAAGCAACATATCTGAGAAAACACTATGTTGTTTGTTAAATATTGAATTAATATACCTATTTTGGGTGAAGGTGAACGAAAATCACTTATTTTTAACGCCAAATAAATGCTGTAAAGAGCACAAAAGCAATGACTTTAAAAAAGCCCAAAGCCAAGTACCCAACTGTTATGTTAGTAGATGACAGTGAGATTGATAATTTTATCAATCAGAAGATGATTGAAGGCTGCAATTTTGCAGATCGCATCTATGTGCACACAAGCAGCAAAAGCGCTCTGGAGTTTCTTGCAAATTTCGAAAGAGCCCATTTACCAGAAGATTTAATACCTGAAATTATTTTTCTGGATATCAACATGCCAATTATGGATGGCTTCCAATTTGCTGAAGAATTTGGGAAGTCTTGTCCGAAAATTTACGATAAAATCAAGATTATATTCTTAACGAGTTCTTTAAACCCGGTAGACCAGAAGCGTGCAATGGCTGTACGTGGTGTTTATTCTTTTTTAAACAAGCCATTAGGCAAAGACCATTTGGACAAACTTTAAATTAATCATAACCAATAAAAAATCCCCGGCATTTATAATGACGGGGATTTTTTATGAAGATAAAATTGTATTTATCGTTTTACAACTTGGCTAAGCGATTTAATGAAAGACTCATCGATTTTAATGTATTCTAGCATTCGATTCGACTTCTGATTAAGTAGTTCAAACTTAGAGAAAAGTTGCCCAATTTTTTGTTCTACTTGACGGGCAGAAGAACTCATTTGAAGTGATAATATTTTGTAAAAAATCAATGCGTTTTCATACCCCATCTCATCGTCAAGCTCTCTGATTTTACGAGTAACACTTCGAAGTAAACTCGTTGCTGGGTCGTACTTATTAATCATTGAATAATTTAGTGCGAGAAGCAATTTCATTTCAATTTCTGAATGCGGATAGTTTTTGAAGCTTACGTCGTTTATTAAATTATTGAGAATTTGAACAGCCTCTTGATACTTCTTTGCATAAAAAGCGGAAGTTGCCATGTATTTTGCGAAATTGATATAGTTAGGAATATCGTTTTTATCGGGCTCGTAATTGCTGAGTGCTTTTTGATTTTGCTCATAAAGCTCTGATTCTGTTCCCAATTCAATGTGACGCTCTAATTTTGAGATGAGGAATTTTGTAGTAAAAGCGCAGTGGTTGAATAATAAAAAAGACATCAACTTCTTGTCAACTTCCTCAAAATAACGTCCTTCTTTTTTAGAGAGATTCAGCTTATGATAATATTCGAAAGCTAGATTATTGAAAACCAATTGCAAGTATTGGTAGTTGGTGTCTTTGCTGTAGGTGGAAAAAATCCTTTCCATTGTAGCCAAAACATCTTCTACAGCCTCATCATCTTTAACAGCTTCCGAATTTGGAATGTATAAAGCAAAAGTAATATCCATAATTGCTTTATAAATCTGGAGGTGATGAGATTCATAAAGATTGCAGATGTGGGACATCTCCTGCTTAATCAATCCAAGGTATTCAACCTGCGATTTGATTCTGGAAGTATAATACTCGCCAACCGAACGCATGAAAGTGTTGAGTAAATCTTCCGCTTTGTCGAGGGCAATGGTATAAGCTAAATGTTTGTTGTATAACTGGGTGTACTCGTAATACTTCGGTGAATTTACATGCAGTTTTTTAAGTGCATTATAAACACTCGATAATTCATAGGGCATATCGTAATTCTGCAATTCCGACTCCAGCTTTGTGAGGATGGCAATAGCAGTTTCGCGATGAGTGTCGTAAATAAGGGTTGGGATATTCGCTACTTTTCTCAACAAATCGATGATAGGAGTCGACATGTTGTTGGTGAGAAAATCTTGGATCTTATCAAACAAACGCGACTTCAATGTGTAGTAAGCGCTCGTATTGACGCTTAACATCTCTTGAATCTGTTCGTCGTTGTATTTATTCTCCCGATATAAAGTCAGGAGTCTAAGATACTTGTCTGCCTTAGTCTCAACAAATTGCTGACACAAATCATTGAACTCTTCTTCTTTGAGCTGCAAGACAATGCTCTTAAACTTGATCATGCTCCCTTTTTTGCTGACAATATATGAGATTTTTTTAATTAGTAATCCAATAAGTTTTTAATTTTCATCAACAGTAGTCAACACACTGCCCGGAAGATGTTGAATAATATCCCAAGAACCATCTTCATTTTGTTTTTCTAAAATATAGAAACCCACGCCATTGTTGCCCCATCCTAAGTATGGAGTCCATTCGAGTTTTATTGAAACATCTCCAGTCGCTTCTGCTTGCAAAACTACATTATCGCTTGATGTACCTTCTTTTCCAACAAGTTCACATGCATTGGTTGCCATAATGTTATAATAGTATTTTACATGATCTACATCAACCGCATCATCGATGTAATACGTTTGATCTTGTCCAACGGAAGCAATAAGTTCGAATTCCCTGTTATCGATTGAGCGGTATACTTTGTAACCATTAACTCGATTGCCCATAATTGCTGGACGCAACCATTCGGTAAGGATGCTTTGATTTTGGACAACAGTAGAACGAGAAGTGTTCACTTGCTGATCTACAAAAAGATTGGCAATAGGCTCGCTGAAATCGAAATCGCTATTAGAAAATACGTGCGACTGTCCATTGAGCGCTTCTGCTTTTACTTCGTATTTGAATTTCAAAGGACAAAAAACTGTGCTATCAATAAATGATGTGATATCACCAGCAACAGTTCCAAGATCATCGGTAACACTGCTGTTTTCTTCTGTTCTGAAAACGCGGTATTGAGAAACCAATTTACCAATGTATGGAGTCCAAGTAACCTCGATTGTATTATTTAAAAGTGTAGCAACCTCAACATTGATGGTGCAATGTTCTATTAAACTGTCTAAAACAATTGCATAACCGCAACGATCAATGGTTTGAAG
>CAXNGM010000294.1:0-3734 GCA_964201695.1 Bacteroidia bacterium
CTAACTGAAATCGATAATCCACCAGCCGATTATGCTGTTCATGGAAGAGATATGATGACTGGAATTCCAAAAGAGATTATGGTTTCTTATCAAGAAATTGCACATTGTTTAGATAAATCCATTGCGAAAATTGAAACGGCGATTTTGAATGCGTTGGAGATGACACCACCAGAGCTTTCAGCGGATATTTACCGGACTGGAATTTATCTTGCTGGTGGAGGATCAATGTTACGCGGATTAGATAAACGTATTTCTGCTAGGACTAAACTTCCTGTTTACATTGCAGAAGATCCACTTCGTGCAGTTGCTCGTGGAACGGGAATCGCTTTGAAAAATCGTGACAAATTCAAGTTCCTTATCCGATAATTGGATATTTCTTTTTGATAATAATAAACTATGCGGAATTTTTTCCTCCTCATTAGAAAATACAATTTCTTTATTGTCTTTCTCTTGCTGGAGGTCGTTTCAGGTATTTTGCTTGTTCGCAACTCCACGTATCAACGTGCGGCTGTAATTAGCACATCCAACGAGCTCGTTGGGAAAATATACACCGCATACAGTAACGTAACCGATTATTTAGTTTTGGGAGAAACGAATCGCATACTTTCGGCTGAGAATGCGCGACTTCGCCGTGCCGATTCGGTATCGTTTTACGATCCAAGTTTTCGTGTTCTTCGAGTAAACGACACCATCGGTTTACAACAATACGAATATATCAGTGCACGTGTAGTGAACAATAGTGTTTCACGCGTAAACAACTACATCACCCTAGACAAAGGGAGTCTGCAAGGAATTCAACCTGAGATGGCCGTTATGGGAAGCAATGGCGTTGTTGGAATTGTGAAAGATGTTTCCGAACATTTTAGCACAGTTATTTCCATACTTCACAGCAGCACAAAAATATCATCCAAAATAAAGAAGAACAATTACTTTGGCTCTTCGGTTTGGGACGGTGAAAATCCTCAAATTGCTAAGTTATTAGATATTCCTAGTCACGCTCAAGTGAAAGTTGGAGATACCATTGTAACAAGTACTTATTCGGGCATTTTCCCTCGCGATATTTTAGTAGGAGTGGTATCCGAAATTGGAACAAGTGGAGAAAGTTTCAAAGAAATCAAGCTCAAGTTAGCCACCGATTTTCAAAAGTTATCCTATGTTTATGTAATTCGCAATCTGCTAAAATCGGAACGCGATACGATAGAAGCTAAAAACCTCGTTATTCAATGATTGGCGAAATACTAGTTCAGATAGTACGTTTTATTTTGTTAATCTTTATTCAGGTTCTTGTTCTGAATCAGATTGAAATAAGTGGTATTTTAAATGGCTTCCTTAACCCATATTTATATGTGTTATTTATACTCATGCTTCCCGTGAACATAAATAAAATCTTTCTATTATGTATCTGTTTTATAACGGGATTATCAATTGATCTTTTTAGTGGTACAGCAGGAATGCATGCATCGGCCTGCTTGATAATTGGATTTCTTCGTCCTGGTTTTTTACATATTATTGCACCACGAGAGGGTTACGAAACAACGTTGAAACTCACGATGAGTGGAATGGGAACTAGCAACTTTTTGATTTATGCCTCTTCCCTCATATTTGTACATCATTTCACTCTTTTTCTAATAGAGTCATTTAACTTCTTGAATTTTTTCGAATTGTTGTTGCGTGTTATAACATGTAGCATAAGCACACTTTTTCTGGTAGTTCTCAGTCAATTTCTCACACAGGGTAATCGCGAAGTCACCAAATGAATCTTTTTTCGGATCGCAAATATGTAATCAGTGCAATTTTCATTACCCTGATATCGATCTTTTTGATTCGATTATTTTACATTCAGGTCATTGAAGATCGCTACAAGTTAGCAGCAAACGACAATGCACTTCGCCATAAAATTGAATATCCAGAACGTGGCGTTATTTACGATAGAAACGGAAAAATTCTTGTATACAACGAGGCTGCTTATGACTTGATGGTTATCCCTAAACGTGTAAAAAAAATTGACACGCTTGATTTGTGCAAATTACTAGACATTTCCAAAGAGGATTTCATCAAAAAACTAAAGGAGATGAAAGGAAAGAAATTCAGTTCATTTAGACCTGAAATTTTCGAAAGCGAACTTTCACTCGAAACGTATGCAACACTTCAAGAGAAACTTTACAAGTTTCCCGGATTCTTTGTTCAATCTCGAACTTTACGAAAATATCCATTAAAAATTGCTGCTCATGCTTTAGGTTATGTGGGAGAAGTGGATGAGAATTTAATCAAAGACAATCCGTATTACCGTATGGGCGATAACATGGGTTTGAGTGGTGTTGAAAAGAGCTATGAGGTACCTTTGCGAGGGCAGCGAGGGGTTAAGATTGTGATGGTGGATGTTTACAACCGCGAAAAAGGCAGTTTTGAAGATGGGAAATATGATACTACATCCGTTTTAGGACGAAGCTTAACTTCTTCTATTGATGCCGAATTGCAAGAATATGGAGAGAAATTAATGCTAAATAAAATCGGGGCAATTGTAGCAATCGAACCCCAATCAGGTGAGATTTTGAGTATTGTTTCAAGTCCTACCTACGACCCGAACTTGCTTGTTGGGCGTGTAAAAAGCAAGAATTACCGACGCATGTTGCTCGATACATTAAAGCCATTGTACAACCGTGCAACCATGGCGAAATACCCTCCTGGCTCTACATTCAAACTAGTTAATGCTTTAATTGGTCAGCAGGAAGGAGTCATTAATGGCACAACACTTTTTAGTTGCAGTAGTGGGTTTCACTTTGGAGGTTTAACTGTTGGATGCCATGGACATGCATCACCTGTAAATCTGCTCTTTTCCATTACCACATCCTGCAATTCATATTATTGCAATACATTTAAAAACATCCTTCAGAAATACCCAAAAACCCAAACCGGATTTACGGTATGGCGTAATCATGTGTTGAGCTTTGGTATTGGCAAAAAATTTCCGGTCGATCTTCCTCAAGAATCGAAAGGAAATGTTCCCACAGTAAAGTATTACGATAAATATCATGGAGCTGGAAGATGGAATGCGATAACTGTAATTTCCCTTGCTATAGGACAAGGAGAAATGGGAGCAACTCCATTGCAAATGGCTAATTACTGTGCAACCATTGCAAATCGCGGATGGTTTTATCCTCCCCATGTTATTAAAAAAGTGGAAGGTGGTTCAATCGATACTTTATACAAACGAAAACATTACACAACGGTAAACAGGCGCTACTTTGAACCCGTTGTTGAAGGAATGCGCAATGTTATTTTAAATGGCACCGGGAGAATTGCGCAACTCGATTCACTCAGCATTTGTGGGAAGACAGGTACAGCGCAAAATCCTCATGGGGAGGACCATTCTATTTTTATTTGTTTTGCCCCGATGAACAATCCCAAAATTGCTATTGCCGTTTATGTCGAAAATGCGGGATATGGTGCAACATGGGCGGCTCCTATTGCAAGTTTGATGTTGGAAAAATATTTACGCAAGGAAGTAAAACGCCTGGATATGGAAAAACGTATTTTAGAAGCGGACCTAATTCCTAAAAAATCGGATTGGATTCCCAAAAAATAAAGATGGCCAATAGAAACAAAGACGCCGTATTACAGAACATCGATTGGATTTTGGTATCGCTCTATTTGATATTAGTAATCATGGGCTGGTTTAATATTTATGCAGCTGTTTATAACGAAGAATACAAGAGCATTTTTGACACATCACA
>CAXNGM010000295.1:0-3731 GCA_964201695.1 Bacteroidia bacterium
TTAACTATTGGAATTTTCCGTTTTTTTAACTCTTTTGAAATATTCATTATTTGAATTTTTAACAATGTCAAATTGAATAAATCATACTGTTTTCAGATATTAAGTTAAAGGTAAATTTTTTCAGACGTTGTATTTTTTAAGATCGAACAACTTCTCCGTTTACAACTTGCTTATACGATGATTGAAATCTAATTTATTTCTAAAAATTTAAAGCAAATCTGTATATTTGAATTTAAATAATCATTAATTTATTGATTAACAAATAATTAAATCGATAGTGTCAGATTTTACGCGCTATTTTCTTAATAAACACTATATGAAATCAAGGTTTACATTTTTATGTTCTTTTTTATTCATCTCACAGATCGTTCTTGCTCAAGGTGGCTGGCAAAAAATCTATCCTCCAATCTTGGGCGGAACATTGGGCGATGGAATTGAAGCAGTTCGTCAAACTGCAGATGGTGGGTATATACTAGCAGGTGTAGGTGAGTTCGGCACTTCCGGTGGAAACAATCGAATTGTTAAAGTAGATGATCTTGGGAATATTCAATGGACCCAGAGTTATCCTAATATGGGCTTACATTCTATTGCAACCAACATTGAAATAACTGCGGATGGTGGTTATATCATTGAAGGTACACGAACGAATGCTTCAACCTATGTAAGTGAAGTGTATTTACAACGTATCGACGCGAACGGAAATCAACTGTGGTTAAATATTTATCCTGAAGCTAAAAACTCCTTCAGCGGAAATACGACCAGTGATGGAGGATATATCCAAGTTGGTTATTATGACAACAATACCATTCAAGATACTATTATCATTGTTAAAACAGCTGCAAACGGAACGGTTGATTGGTTAAGAAAATACCCAAATACTGGAACAGGAATAGAGCGTCTTCCTATTGCAATTAAGGAAACCAACAATGGTGATTTAATTATGATGGGATATAAAGACATTGGTTTTGGTGGAAATAATTTCCTTTGGCGATTATCAGCTTCAGGAGATTCAATATGGCAAAATATCTATGGAATGCAGTCTAACTTTCCAGAAGCATTAGGAGGATTAGTTGAACTAGCAGATGGAAGCATTGTGGTGGTTAGTAATGATGCTACTACATTGGGAAACACAAAGGTTTTCCTTTACAAAACCACATCTACAGGAGCTATTTTGTGGGAAACGTATTTCAATCAAATTCCAAGCATCGCGTATGGTACTGACATCGATGTAACGGATGATGGAGGCTTTATTCTTACTGCTTATCAAACGATTGCTTCTTCAAACCATGTTATGCTTATTAAAACCAATTCGGCTGGCCAACCGGATTGGATAAAAGACTATCAAGGGTATGGAGTTGGTAGTTTTAAATCGTTCAGTGTTCGACAAACAAGTGATGGAGGATATATCGTTGGAGGAGCGAAAATGGAATCTGCTTACACTCGAACCAATATGTACCTGATTAAAACAGACAATCTTGGAGAGATTTATGGAAATACCATTCAAGGAAATGTGTTTGCAGATGCCAATGCTGATTGTGCTAATACTCAAGGAGAATATACGTTTTCAAATTGGATGGTGAAAGCAAGTGGGTTGCAAACATTCTACACTTCAACTGATGCCAATGGAAATTATTGGATGCGTGTTGATACGGGCAATTATCAAGTAACACTTCATCCAGCAGCCGGTAATATTTATTGGTCAACTTCCTGCACAAACGATACACTTCAGATTTCCATACCTCAGAATCTATCAACAATCGATACTTCATTCGCTCAAACTGCAAGTGCATTTTGCCCTTTACTTTCTGTTGATATGGGAACTCCTTTTTTAAGAAGGTGTTTTGATAATACCTACGTGATTCATTACTGCAACACCGGAACAGCCGATGCTAATGACGCATTCATTGACGCAACATTCGATGAATTTCTAAATGTGAATGCATCATCTATACTAGTTCCCTTTACGCAAATTGATTCTGTTACATTTCGCTTTCCAATTGGTAATATCGGAATTGGTCAGTGCGGATCTATTGCAGTTCCCGTTTTAGTTTCATGTAATGCCTATTTGGGACAAACACATTGCAGTGAAGTATCGATTTATCCAAATCAAAGTTGCTTACTACCTGAATGGACCGGTCCTTCAGTAGATTTGAATGTTGTTTGTCGGAACGATAGTGCCATATTCATTCTTCATAATAGCAATGGCGCTATGCAAACAGAACAATCGTATGTTATCTATGCAGATTCAACCATTGCTCAAACCGGAACTATTCTACTTCAGGCCGGAGAAACACGTGAAATTGGATGTTTATCTAGTATTGGTTCTACATATAGAATCATTGTTAATCAAGCTGTAGATTATCCGGCTTATCTTGGAGATAGCATAGTTTCCATTGCCATTGAAGCATGCGGAGATACTAGCTTTGGGGGGTGGGTAACTCAATTCGATAATTACGATGGAGCACCTTCTTTAGACATTGATTGCCGTACAAATATTGGTGCATACGATCCAAACGACAAAACGCCTTCGCCAATGGGAGTAGGAGAGGAGCACTTCATTTATAAAAATACTGATTTAGAATATTTAATTCGTTTCCAAAATACAGGAACCGATACAGCATTTACAATAGTTGTTCGCGATACTATTTCGAACTACCTCGATTTAGCAAGCTTTCAACCGGGTGCTTCAAGTCATTCATATACATGGAGAACTTATGGGGATAATGTTCAAGCGGTTGAATTTACGTTTAACAACATTCAGTTGCCCGATAGTTTTGTGAATGAAGTCGCGTCACACGGATTTTTCAAATACCGAATCAAACAAAAAGCGAATGTCGATTTAGGTAGTGTTATCAATAATACTGCAGCTATTTATTTCGATTTCAATGAGCCTGTAATTACCAATACAACGTTTCATACAATAGGGCAGGACTTCATCGAAAATGGAGTTATCACTGCCATTCAACAGAATAGTTCAGTGGGATCGAAAGTGAAAATTTACCCGAATCCATTTTCAACGCAAACTACCTTTGAATTACCAAGCAATGCCTCATCTCAATTAACACTCAGTGATGCGCTTGGTAGAATAGTTAAAACGGTGAATGCAACATCAGACAAAATCCAATTAACAAACGAAGGCTTAGCAAAAGGACTTTATTTCTATCGTATTTATGCTGGTACAAATCTGATTGATTCAGGTAAACTAATTATCCAATAGATCTTTACAACTTGTAGAATTTCAATTATTTAAGGCTGTCGTTTGACAGCCTTTTTTATTTTATTTAATGGTTGTGTATATTAGTTAGAGTTAATAGGTTAATAGTCATTCCGTGATTCCGACACAGTTAAGCAGGTTTAAAGTATGTTAGGAGAGTCCATGCGGCTAGGCAGCGTGTCGCCATTTACACGATAATGATTTAATTAAGCAGAATATTCTAAAGTATTTGGATCGGGAAAAATAGCGGCTTAAAACATCGCGTTCATCAAATCCCAAACTTCTGGGTGCGCGCGAAACAACACATGATATCGTGAAACAAAAAAGGCTGCCCAATTGGACAGCCTTTAAAATTATGTTAAGCAGAAAATTAGTTCGCTGCTGGTTCAGGCTTTGCCAATAAAACCTTACGGCTTAATTTCAATTTACCTGTTTTCTTATCTACTTCGATCAATTTCACATCAATGATATCGCCTTCTTTAAGCACACCATCTAAGTTTTCTAGGCGACGATGTTC
>CAXNGM010000296.1:0-3720 GCA_964201695.1 Bacteroidia bacterium
CCAATTCCTACATATTCGAAATCGCATAAGGATATATACATTTCATCAGGATTATTGGGATTAATGGCAATATCGCTGACGCGTGTAATAGGAAGTTGATCGGTTAAAGGCATCCAGGAAGTGCCGCCATTACTCGTTTTCCATAAACCACCTTGCGCCACACCTACATAAAAAACATCGGGATTTGTTGGATGAAAAGCAATGCAATTGATTCGTCCAATTCCATTCTCAAGGTATCCCGTATAATTTTCGGGCACATAATTCGGTCCAACTGGAAACCAAGATGCATTAAATGACCGACTGAAATTTTGAATTTCTGAACGATTCTTTAAGTATTGTTGTAACTCCTGGGCACTTCCGAGTTCACCATTTCCTGAGCAATGCATGCTCATTTCTTGCTCCCAGCGTTTGAGGTATTTCCAATATTTAACATCTTTCAATGCAACAGAATCTTTATAATCGCTGAAAGATTTCTGAATTCCCTTTAAATTAATTGGACTTCCATTGGGAACATAACGGTATGGTTGAGCAAAAGAACCAATCGATATTAAAAGCAAAAGGGAAAAAATTCTATACATGATTCGGAGGTAGTTTTATACAGCTCAAATGTATTGAAACATTTTCTACATGAATAGTTTCCAAGGGCAAATTGATTAAGACATTTGCTTGATTTTTTCATTCTGATTGATGAGTTTAATCAACCTCATCCCATACAAATCCTTATTTTTACCCCAAGAAATTGAACGATGCGCAAACTACTATTCTCCCTATTCATTGTTTTCACGAACACACTTTTTGCACAAAACCCAAAGCCACCTAATTTGGTAGTAGGCATTGTGGTAGATCAAATGCGTTTTGATTACCTCTATAAATATTGGAACAAATTCGGTGATGGCGGTTTTAAACGTCTAATAAATGAAGGATACCAATGCAAAAACTTGCAATACAATTACGTCCCTACCTATACTGGCCCTGGACATTCATCGATTTACACCGGCACAACTCCAGATCGTCATGGAATCATTTCGAACGATTGGTTTAATCGTGAAACAAATAGCGGTATTTACTGCACCGAAGATAAATCAGTAAAAACCATTGGTAGTTCAACGGAGAAAGTGGGACAAATGTCGCCGCGTAATTTGCTAAGCACCACCGTTGGCGATGAACTGCGCGTTGCATCAATGTTAAAATCGCGAGTATTTGGCATTGCGCTTAAAGACCGGGCAGCCATTTTACCCGCTGGACATACTGCCAATGCTGCTTATTGGTTTGATGGAGAAAGTGGCAATTGGGTGAGCAGCAGTTTTTACGGAAATAAACTTCCCGATTGGATTACACGATTTAATAAACAACAAAAAGCAATAACCTATTTAAATCAAAATTGGAATCCACTGCTTCCCATTGAACAATACACTGAAAGTTTAGCAGACCAAACGCCCTACGAAACGCCATTTAAAGGTACAACCTCGGTAACATTTCCATACGATTTAAAGAAACTCATGGGTGAAAATGGTGGACAAAATCTCATCCGCTCTACCCCATTTGGAAATACGTTTACCAATGATTTCGCTCTCGAACTTATTAAAAACGAGAAACTCGGTCAGGGAACTAATACAGATATGTTGTGTGTGAGTTTTTCATCGACTGATTATGTAGGACATCAATTTGGGACAGACGCCGTTGAAACAGAAGATGTTTATTTACGCTTGGATGCCGATTTAAAAATTTTACTCGATTCACTTGAAGCAATCATTGGTAAAGAAAACCTGATTGTTTTTCTCAGTGCCGATCATGGTGGCGCAACCGTTCCATCGTATTTAATGGATCTTCGTGCACCCGGCGGATACATGAATTATGCGCCCGTTGAAAGCGAATTGAAGTCTTGGTTAAAGACACAAACCGGTATCGACAGTAATATCATCGGCATTTTCAACGATCAGGTTTATTTGAATGAAAGTGCATTGAAAGCAAATGGAACCAATATTTCGGAAACAGAGTTACTCGTTGCCGATTGGTTACTCAATGTAAAAGGCATTCACAGTAGTATTTCGGCAAGCGACTTACGTCGAAACGAGTTTACACTGGGGACGAATCATTTTATTCAGAAAGGATTTCACCCAAAACGCTCTGGAAATGTGATCATTACACTCGAACCCAATTGGATGGAATATCATCAAACGGGAACAACACATGGCTCACCTTACAATTACGACACGCGCGTTCCGATGCTTTGGTACGGTTGGAAAATTGAACATGGCGAAAGCGCACTTCCCTATTATATAGAGGATATTGCTCCAACAATTAGCTGGATGTTGAACATTCCTTTTCCAAATGCGACATCTGGAAATCCGATTCCCATTCCATTAAAAAAATAAACATGGCTCAACTGCATTATCATATTGGCTGGAAAAATTCGGGAACCCAACTCATCGACATCCGATTTATCGTTCAAAACAATACGCAGGAAAAAGTAAATATTCAGCTTCCTTCTTGGCGACCTGGCCGCTATGAATTAGGGAACTTCGCAAAGAACATCCGCAGTTTTCGTGTGGAAGACATACAGGGAAATCTACTTCCATTTGAGAAATTAACGAAAGATCTTTGGAGTATTGAAGCTGGAAATTGCAGCGAATTTCACGTAATCTATTCGTATTACGCTGTTGATTTAAATGCCGGCTCGAGTTATTTGGATCATGAGCAACTGTATGTAAATCCGGTGAATTGTTGCGTTTTCATTCCCGAAAGAATCAGTGAATCTTGTCAGTTAGAGCTGCATTTACCCGGTGATTATCAAATTGCGATCGACATTTTTCCAACTGAAAATAAGAACTGCTTCGTATTTGATAATTTCGATCGTCTGGCGGATACCCCTTTTATTGCCTCGGCAAATTTGCTTCACCGCGAAATCCAAGTGGCAAACCATATTTTCCATCTCTGGTTTATGGGCGATATTGAACCCGATTGGGATCGTTTAGATAAGGACTTTGGTCGTTTTTGCTCAGAGCAACTCGAAACCATGGGTGCATTGCCTGGAAAACATTTTCATTTCTATTTTCAGATTTTACCTACTGCATTTTATCATGGGGTTGAGCATACATTTAGCACCGTTTGCGCATTAGGACCCGGAAACAAAGTATTTAAGAGCGATTTTTACGATGAACTTTTGGGAGTGAGTTCACACGAACTTTTTCATGCATGGAATGTAAAAACCATTCGTCCATCGGAAATGGCTCCGTACAATTTCACCGGAGAAAATTATAGTCGCTTAGGCTGGGTTTACGAGGGCATTACAACATGGTATGGCGATCAGTTTTTATTACGATCTGGAGTTTTTGACACAAAGCGCTATTTAAACACCTTAAACGATAAGCTCAAACGACATTTTACAAGCTATGGTCGTTTTAATCAGCCTGTTTCGGAAGCGTCCTTCGATACTTGGCTCGATGGGTATGTTCCAGGAATTCCGCATCGAAAAACGTCCATTTATGTAGAAGGAAGTTTGATCGCCTTTTTAATTGATTCCCAGTTAAGAGAACGTTCGAATGATGTTGTTTCCCTAGATGATTTGATGAAACGACTTTATGAAGATGCTCGTTCTGGGAAATCCTATTCCAAACAACGTATTCTTGATATTTTGCAGGACATATCAGGCATCGATTTTTCCGATTTCTATGCGAATTACATAGAAGGAACAAATGATTTTGAACCCGAGTTAACACG
>CAXNGM010000297.1:0-3700 GCA_964201695.1 Bacteroidia bacterium
ACTCATGTTTAATAATATCACTCATATTCTTGTTGCCAAATTGGGATGAAGATTTAAGGCAGCAATTTAAAACTTATTAAATCTTTGGCTTGTTCGACTTATGAATATTTATTCACTTTGAACTGAAAAGCGTTTTAGAATTTGACGGAAAGTCCAATTCCCAAAACCTCTTTAAACTGCATGCGCGGACCAGAACCAATGACTTTCACTCCATCTACTTCCCTTTCTACAGGTATTTGCACATCATGATCGTAGATGAGATTTGTGAAAATACTTGTTGTAAGCCACTTGTTGGCTTTAATGAGGATGAGGTTTTCCCAGTTTACATCAATATTTGCACGTTGAGGTTTGATAGGGTCAGAGTAGTTATTGAACAATTGTAGGTTTGATATAATGGAAATGTTTTTAACCAAATCTTTTTGAAGACGCGCCCTCAAATAAGCACCAAATTCAAAACGATATCTTTTACCATCTGAGGTTTTAACCCCCGAATCATAGGTTGCAGCTGTAACTCCAAATTGTCCAAGGTCAGCTAAACGTTGATCCATTACAAAAGTAGAACGACCCGTTGCAGGCGATATGAACATGGAGAACCAATCGTTTGGTTTGTAATCCATACCCAAGGCAAGCGACAAAAATCCGGGAGCCATGAAACGAGAGATTACTGTTGAGTCATTAGGGAAATTATAGCCTGGTGCCATTTGTGTTCGAAAATTGAGCATTCCGGCATAGTAAAATTTACCTTTTGCTTTTTTCCCAAATTTGGCATTGATCTCAATTTTATCCTCGTTTTTTCTGAGCGATTCAGACTTCGTGGTAATAAATCCAAAGCCGGCATCTAATACCGATTCAAAATACACATCGTTTTTACGGTATTTAACAAAGACATTTCCAAGTGCAGTAGCAGAAAGTGCACTTTGTCCACCGGCAGCCCAATTGGTTAATGAAACTTGATTAAAATTGAGGGCTAAAAATCCGCCTTTTTTCCAGCCATTTACGGTTGTATCTTCTGTAACCTCTATTTGAGCATTCAGTGTGCAAAAAAGAAAGCTAAGAGCGATAATTAAATATCCCTTTTTATTAAATCGCATCCGAATTAGTTCTTTTGATTTTTTAGTAAGTCACGAATTTCGGCAAGTAGAATTTCTTCTGAACTTGGAGCTGCAGGCGCCGCAGGAGCTTCTTCAGTTTTTTTCTTTGTCGCATTCATTCCCTTGATTACCAAAAACAATACAAATGCGATAATTGTGAATGAGAAAATGGCTTGTATGAATTTCCCGTAAGCGATTGCCGCACTTCCAACTGTATAACTTAGCCCTGTAAAATCAATGCCGCCTGTTAGTATACCAATGATTGGCATAATTACATCACCAACTAAAGAATTGATAATTAAGCCAAAGGCGCCACCAATAACAACCCCAACGGCTAAATCCATTACGTTGCCGCGCATGGCAAATGTTTTAAATTCTGAAAAAAGTCCCATTTTTAATTTTTTATATAATTTGTTTGCAAAGTTTCTCTTTTTATTTAATTATGCAAGTAATCGTTTTGGTTTTTAGAATTTAAACAAAGCACCCCACAAAAAAACGTGCATCCACAGATGAATCTGCAAATGCACGTTTGAAAGGAAGTGTTTTATTTATTTAATGGTTAATCGGTCGCTAAACTTTCCATCAGAAGTATTCCAAATAACAGTGTAAACTCCAGCTGGAACTTGATTCATATTTTCTAGTTGGATGGTGTTTTGGTCAGTTTCATAATTCTGAGAAACTACTTTAGCACCAAGCATATTGAAAATTTCTATGGAACCTTTTTCTGCTTTTGGCAGCATTATTTGAATATTATCGCCATTGCTCGGATTAGGGAAAACTCGAATTGAATTGCTCGTAGAAATTGATGCATTCGATTTGCCTTGACGAATGATGATATTCAATCTTCCCAATTGCGATGTTTCGGGATTGGAGTTCACATCGAAAACAAATGATTTTCCTTCTTCTAACTTCGTGATGTTTTTGTTGTAACGGTCTTCAATAAAGAATTGAACATCATTCCCAAAAGATTCCAGTTGTTCGGCGGTAATGTCATACGAACCTGCTACTGCTTTTATTTTTACCGGGATAATTTTATCCTCGTATGTTAAATCTGGTTTGGCAAATGCATGAACAGAAAGTGCATCACCCAGTTCATTGAGAAGTGAAAAATTCAAATCCATACCTGGTAATTCAGGTTTGTATGCATCGAATGTTGGATTGAATGCTTCACTTGCTTGGTCATGAAATTCGATGACGGCCTCATCTTGAATATCGCTTCCCTGCTTTTTAACCATCAAACGAAGTTGCACTTGTGGAGCCGACATTCTGAAAAACAAGGAGTCGGGAAACGTAGAAGTTTTAATCGTTTCATGTGCTGTCAATACTGGATTGTTTGCTGTAGATTTTATGAAAAACGATTGTCCAGGTCCAATATAACGTGAACCTCCATTAGTTGCAGCACCTGGATTTGCGCTATTATACGATGCATATTGGTTGATGCTTGGATTCCAAATATAGATTGTACTTGAAATGCCATTCTTTGTCCATTCTGCAGAATTCCAATCGATAGGCGATTGATACGGATTCGATACCAAACTCCAACCATTTCCATTGTCAACAGGAAGACAACCTCCAGTGCAAGTAACAGGTAATTCGACATCTCCTTGGTTAGGAACTCCTTTAAAATCTATTGTTCCGGCGCTAGGAAGTACAATGGTGCTTTGACCACGGATTCCTACATAATATAATAGAAAACCGCTACCTTTTGGAAGGACTTCATTTGTACTTGCCGGTGAGCTCCATTCAGTTCCATTGCTTGAGGTTTCATTATACACCCAAACGTTGGTATTATAGGTTGTTGGATTGTCCCAGCCATTTGCTGAATTACCTGGCCCAAAAAGTAAAATATTATCTTTGATTTGTTTGAATTTGATTCCTCCAATAGTGTCAACTGGAGAAGCAATAAAACGATTGGATCGAATACCGCCGCGTGTCCAGCGCTGAACCGTCATGTTACCAACAATAGAAGCGGATGAGGGAATTTGATCGATGCGCGCCGTTTGCGATTGATTGCTTAGCATTGTGAATACACGGTTGTTAGCGGTTCCATCGGCATCAAAAATTGCTGAGTTTGAAACAAGTAATGTGTTTTTTACTGATGCATTTGCAGAAAGAGATTTGGTTCCAGTTCGTGATAAAGAAAGGTTGTTGTATGCAAATCCTGCAACATCTTGATTTCCAATTGCGCAATAATTAATGGTGTTGTTTGAAGTAGTATAAATATTACTTGAATTAGTAACAAAACCTGCTGTCGAAGCACCTATTTTAATTTCACTTGGAGCAAGCGTAATTAGTCGACCTGTTCCTGCAATACTCAATTTGTTGTAATACAAAGCTGGAATAGTTTGTGGGCCAACACCATTAAAATGAATTGTTCCAGTTCCGCGATTAAAAGTGCTAGCTAAATTTAAAATCCCAGCTATGTTTAAAATCCCTGACTGCCCATTAAAAATACCATCTACTTGTGTGAAGTTTTGCGAAACCGTTAACGTTCCTCCATTCGCGTTCCCATCGAGTTGTCCACCGTTTTGAATGATGGATCCATTTATTGTAACAGTTCCATTTGCACAATTAAATACCCCGTCATTAATCTTCAACGTTCCAATGGA
>CAXNGM010000298.1:0-3691 GCA_964201695.1 Bacteroidia bacterium
ATGGGCTGGAGAAGCAATGCGCTCAACCAAAATCTCAATCGCGATTATACTAAACTCGATACGAAAGAAATTCAGTCTGTCATCAAGGTCATCAACACCGAAAATCCAACCTTGTACATGGATATTCACGTAACCGATGGCGCCGATTACCAATACGACATTACGTATGGTTTTTTAGCTGAGCACGCCTATTCTCCAAGCATTTCGAACTGGTTAAAAAAGAATTATCAACCCGCAATTGATCTTGCTTTAAGCAAATCCGGACACATTCCCGGCCCATTGCTTTTTGCGGTCAACGATGAAGACTTTAACGACGGCAACAATTCGTATACCTTTTCTCCTCGTTACTCACATGGTTATGGAGATGCGCGACATTTACCCAGTATTTTAGTCGAAAACCATTCTTTAAAACCCTTCAAACAACGCGTTTTAGGAACAAGCATTTTGTTATTAGAAACGATTAAACTCCTTGCCGATAAAGGAAAAGATCTCAATACAGCAATCCAAACTGACCAAAATTACCATTCAGATTCTTTAACTCTCAGCTGGGATTTCCCCAAATCCTCAGGTGATTCAATGGCATTTAAAGGAATCGCTTCACGAAAAAACACATCTGCTATTACAAACGGCAGCTATGTTGAATGGCTTGGTAAATCGGAAAACAAAACAATCCCCGTTCGAAAAAACAACATTCCGGTTTTGAAGATAAAACCTCCTGCTTTTTACATCATTCCCGTTCAATATCAGGATGTAATTGAAAATTTAAAATCACACGGAATCGAAATGCGCACTATTCAAAACGATAGCATTTTAGTTCTAAGCATGTACCGATTTAGCAATCCTCAAATTCAAGGCAAACTTCCCTTGCAAGGGCGTTGTCGCTTAAAAGCAGATACGGATATAGAAATCAAATCACATCAGTTTCTCAAAGGTTCGGTTGTCATTCAAACCAATCAGGCCCTGGGAAATCTTGCTTGTTTGCTCCTCGAACCATCATTTACCGATTCCTATTTCCAGTGGGGTTTCTTTCCCGAATGCCTTGAACGCACCGAGTATTTCGAAACCTATGTGCTCGAACCCTATGCTGCCGATGCACTCCTAAAAAACCCAAGATTGAAAGCCGAATATGAGAAAAAGAAAGCCGATGACGAAGCATTCTCTAAAGACCAACAAGCTCAACTACGTTGGTTTTACGAACGTTCTCCTTATGCTGATGATACATATTTATTGTATCCTGTGGGAAGAAGTTTGAATTGAATGGAATTATTCAAAATCACTCTGTGTGTGATTATAGAATCCATAGAACTGATTTCGGGTTGATTTCTATGACGAAATTCAAATCAAAATTCATTTCTTATCTTATTTGATTTTGAACCAATTCTCAATTTTAACTCCTTCCAATCGCTCAAAATCTTTAACATTATCAGTCACTAGAGTTAATTTGTTTTTAATAGCAGTAACTCCAATTAATAAATCGAATTCATCATGCATGGGTTTGCCAATTTTCTTTAATCTAACTTTTTCTTTTGCATAAAGCTTTATTGAGCCAAAAATTGGAATCACGGAAATTCCACCAAGAAAATTATCGACTGCTTTATTGGATTTTATAGGATCATTGCTATTTTCAGCTCCATATCTCAATTCTAGAACCGTAATTTCAGAGATAAAACAATTTTCTATCCCCTTATCTTTTAGGGTTAAATCAAGATTCATTTTCCCTCTTAAAAAGAAAATACACGTACTTGTATCTAAAAGGTACTTCATCTATAAGCGAATGTCCTTGTCTTTGAAATTCCTAGCGGATTTTAAAGTAACAAAAATTTCTTCGGCTGATTTATCAGACTCAAATGCTCCAAACGACTTATAGAAATCTTCCTCTTTTTTGAGATCCTCTGATTTTAAAGATTTTGATAGACTTTCAATCAACTCAAGTTTATTCACAAAACTCAAGCCTTCGAATAACTCGATATATGCATCTACTATATGTTTATCGGCGTATCTCATTTTCTTTTTTTGTAAAAGTAAAAATTATTTATTTTGATTTATTAGAAATTTCATCCAACTGTTAAATTTTGTGAACTTAATGATTTATTCATCATTTATAACGCAGCTATTTTAATGCTGATACATCAATTCAAATTTCCTTTCAAAAAAAATTACCTAAAAACTATATCCTTAACCAACTCCTCGCCTACTTGTTCGTTCAGGGTTTGGATAATTTTAGCTTTGGCAAAACTCAATTCGCTTCGTAAGGATGCAGAAGTAATTTGCACATACAAGGTTCCTTCATACAAACGAATATCCTGTGTACGATTGGCGATCATAGGTCCCATTAATACAGACCATGACTGCAACAATTTAAATTCTTTGTACTTCGGCGTTAACCCCGATTGATGAAGCCACAATTCAATGAGGTCACTTACTGATGATTCGTTGCTCTTACGTTTCATGCCGATTGAACCGTTCCTTGGTGAACAGTAAAGTGATTAAAGGTAGTCTGAATTCCACGTAAAATTTCTGCAATTCTTTCGGGATGTGAATCGGTTATGAAAATTTGTCCAAAATGCTGCTTACTTACCAAGGTCATCAATGCCGTGATTCGCTCTTGATCAAGTTTTTCAAAAATATCGTCGAGCAATAACAATGGCTTCATGTTTTTTGCTTCACTCAAGACATCAAATTGGGCCAATTTCAATGCAATTAAATACGACTTCTGTTGGCCCTGACTAGCATATTTTCGCAAAGGAAAACCATTGATAAGCATTCCTAAATCGTCCTTATGAATACCCGCAGTAGTGTATTGCATGATGCGGTCTTTCTCACGCGATTGGAGAAAAAGCGTATATGGATCTGTTTCGAAAAGCTTACTTTCATAAGACAATTCAACCGTCTCATTACTTCCCGAAATAAACGAATACACATCTTGAAACAAAGGACGAAATCGTTCTAAAAATACTTTTCGTGCATCAAAAACAGGATTTGCATATTCCGCTAATTGTTCATCCCAAACATCGAGCATTTCAGAACTGCAGTTTCCTTGTCGCAGATAAGCGTTTCGCTGTTGGATAAGTTTACCGTAACGAATCAGATTCTCTAAGTAGGTTTTATCATACTGGGAAATAACGCTATCCATAAAACGACGCCGTTCTTCACTTCCGTCAGTAATCAGAGCAATATCGGATGGTGAGATTACAACCAAAGGAAAAAGTCCTATGTGATCGGATAAACGTTCATATTCTTTGGCATTGCGTTTAAATTGTTTTTTTTGTCCGCGTTTAATTCCGCAATAAACGACCTCTTTTTTACTGTCCTTATCGAAAATACCTTGTATTACAAAGAAGGGTTCATCGGATAAAATATTTTGAGAATCGATGGGATTGAGAAAGCTTTTGCAAAACGATAAGTAATGAATAGCGTCGAGCAGATTAGTTTTGCCTGAACCATTATTTCCTGTGTAAACAACTACATTCTCGCTGAAAACCAATTTGGCTTCAGGATAATTTCGAAAATTTACAAGGTGAATTTCGTTCAATTGCATGTTAGGCAAAGATACACGGCATTGTCTTGCATAAAAGCATGATGAAAGATTCTTTTAAAAAAGCTGTATAAATTGAAGCATCGAAATAGAGAATCGAATTGCTTAAGAATTTTACCTTGTTGATATAAAAAAAAACGTATTTTTGCCGCTCAA
>CAXNGM010000299.1:0-3682 GCA_964201695.1 Bacteroidia bacterium
TAAATCCTTGTACTATTATCTTACTGTTTTTGTTGACTAGAACGCTCATATATATCTTAGAAAATTCGGTGCAAACCTACGAAAAAAGAAAGCAATTGAAGCATCATTTTGAATCTTATTTTTTAATTTTCAATAGATTGAATTTGCTCCAAAGGGGAATTAAAAGCATCTTGAAATAGTTTGAAAATGAACTCATTTGAATCGTTAATTAAAAAGCTAGGTGAATTTTCATTTCAAATTCGAAATCCCAATTCAAATAAATGACAAAGCAATTTTAGATTGAAAACCGGTTTATTTGGTGAACTTTGTATCCGATTTATCGAGTTTGAGTGCTTAATATGAAAGGTTCTAAAAATAACAAAACGGACAAAACGAATTTCGACTTCGTGGTTATAGGCGGAGGGGCTGCTGGTTTTTTTGCTGCACTTCGAACATTAGAATTAAAACCGAATGCACGTGTTCTCCTCATCGAAAAATCATCGAAACTGCTTGCCAAAGTGAAAGTTTCGGGTGGTGGGCGCTGCAATGTAACGCACAACCTTTTCGATAAAAAAGAATTCTCTAAACGCTATCCTCGCGGTGAAAAACATGTCTTTCGTTTGTTGCATCATTTTGGTCCTGAAGAAACGATTGAATGGTTCCAAAACCGAGGTGTGGCTATAAAAGCGGAAGACGATGGTCGCATGTTTCCTGTTTCGGATTCATCGCAAAGCATCATCGATTGTTTGATGCAGGATGCAGATGATAAAGGTTTGAAAATTTCGATGAATGAAAGCGTCGATAAGATTACCCCAACTGAAATGGGCTTTACCTTATTGACCGATAAACAAACTTTAACTTGTAACAATTTGCTTTTAGCGAGTGGCGGGCATCCAAAAACTGAGGGTTTTCATTGGCTCCAAGAATTGGGATGTGAAATAATTCCTCCAGTTCCAAGCTTGTTTACGTTCAATTTACCGAATCATCCTTTGAGTGATTTGATGGGACTTGCGGCAACAGTTCGAGTTCGGATTGAAGGAACGAAACTCGAAGAAATTGGTCCGATGTTAATTACCCATTGGGGATTTAGCGGACCTGCAATATTACGCTGCTCAGCATGGGGAGCAAGAGAATTGGAAGAAAAAGGATACAAGGCAACTATCCGCATTCATTGGCTTCCTGAATTGAATGAAGAAGAAGTTCGCGAATGGTTAGGAAGATTGAGAATTTCATCTGCAAAAAAGCATGTTCATACGCGTATTTTTGATTCATTACCAGCACGATTGTGGGAAGCAATATGCAAACGTGCAGGGATTTCAGATGAAATGAAATGGGCAGATCTTTCATCAAAAGCATTCAATTCGCTTATAACGACCTTGTGCGCCGATGCCTATTCAATGCAAGGAAAAACCACATTCAAAGAAGAGTTTGTGACCTGCGGCGGAGTTTCTTTGAAAGAAATAGATTCTCAAACTTGCATGTCACGAAGAATTCCAGGATTATTTTTTGCCGGTGAAGTGTTGGATGTAGACGGAATTACCGGTGGATTCAATTTTCAACATGCTTGGTCGAGCGGTTTTGTTGCTGGGACGGCCGTTGCGAATAGGATGTGAATAATGGCTTATTTTATCGTGCCTCGAGCAACCAGAAATTTGGGATTTGGTGAATTGCAATGTTTTAAGCAGCCCGAGTTTAGCAAAAGTCGACTATGTTTCAATTGAAGACAATAACCAAATATTTGGTGAACGCTGTTAGAGGTTGTGCCCTTTGTAAATTCCTTGCGTGATTATTTTATTAACCTTGAACATACTGCTAAGAGCGGATTGTTTCGTTGCTAACAGCATTATCAACAGCCTTGTTAATTGTTACTTTTTAATATCTATTGAAACTATCCAAATTTCCTCCGACCTTTGCCTGAGCTTTTAAAATATCGAAACGAGTTTCAGTATTTTTCAAGCGGAGCTCAGGTGCTCTTTTGGGGGTTTTTGTCACTTTTCTCTTGATAGAAAAGTAACCAAAAGATCAAGTCCAGTCGATGCTTCTGCCCGCATCGAAAAAAACCGATTGGGCATTGTACTAGTTTCTAAAATATAGGCCACTATTTTTTTCGATCCGCATTCTTTCGCCGATCCTACTTAATTAAATCATTATCGTGTAAATGGCGAAACGCTGCCTCGCCGCCTGGACGATCCCAGCGCACTTTAAATCTGCTTAACTCTATCAGGCATCCCGGAATGACTATATGGGGATTACTTCTAACATAAAGACAGAAGATAATATTTGAGGGATTTGTTTCTTAATCTATTTTCAATCAAGCATCAAGAGCCTCAATCTTTCCAACTAATATCTGAGCCATTTTCAAGTTCGATTCATGCGTCCAACCTGCGATGTGCGGAGTTAAGATGGTTTTATCACTTTCGATTAGGGCTTTGAGTGGAGCTGGAATTTCGTCGAGCTGCTCAAACGAAAGTGTTTCAAATTCCATCACATCCAATGCAGCGCCCAAAACTTTACCACTTTGAAGGGCTTCAACTAAATCAGCGGTATTCAAACATTTTCCTCGTGATGTATTGAGCACATAGACGTTCTTACGAAAGCGATTCAAAAATTCGGCATTCACCAGATAGCGGGTTTCATCGTTAAGCGGAATATGCAAACTAACAATATCTGCTTCCTCGAAAACCTCTTCCAATGTTGACTCTTCGACATATTCGTTGCCATAACCACTTTTATATGGATCAACGACCAGAATCTTCACATCAAAACCGCGCAATCGTTTCGCAAAAGTGCTTCCGGTATGACCATATCCGATGATGGCAATGGTTTTCCCGTTAAGTTCAACACCTCGATTTTCTTCACGTTTCCAAATTCCTTCTCGCACTTCGCGGTCTGCTCTCATCAAATTATTAAACATGGCAAGCAACATCCCCAAAGCTTGTTCGGCAACGGCATTACAATTTCCTTCGGGTGCATTTAAACAGTTAATACCCAAGGATTCTGCATAATCCTGATCGATGTTTTCCATGCCCGCTCCTACCCTCGCAATAAATTTCAAATTCCTTGTTGCATCCAACATCTCTTTATCAAAACGAAAACGGCTACGAATCACAACACCATCAAATTGATGCATGATTTCCATGGCCATTTTGCGGTCGAGTTGCTCATGGTAAACACATGCGTGACCTGCATTCCTGAGAGCTTGTTCTAAAAAAGGATGTGCCGTATCGGCAAACAAAATGTTCATGGTGTAAACATAAGCATCTGAAATTTGAAATGAAACATTCATTGAAAACTCTGAATGAAGAATCCAAATGTTCTTGATGCATTTCTATCTTTGCACAAATTCAAAAGGATGCGTAAAAAGATTGTCGCCGGTAACTGGAAAATGAATACCAACTTGCAAGAATCTCTTGCTTTAGCTTCGGAATTAAAAAACCTCAAAAGCACAGATTCATCCAAAATGATGGTTGTTTGTCCGCCATTTCCATGGATTATTCCAGTGAAAGAGACACTTAATGGTTCTGATATTTTCTTAGGTGCGCAAAACTGTTCCGACAAAGAACAAGGCGCTTTTACAGGTGAAGTGTCTGCTAATATGCTTGCTTCTGCAGGTGTTTCTCATGTAATACTTGGACATAGCGAACGCCGAGCTATTTATGGAGAAACGAATGAACAAGTGGCACTGAAAATTAAAGCCGCTTTA
>CAXNGM010000300.1:0-3681 GCA_964201695.1 Bacteroidia bacterium
TCCAAGTGATTGGTCGGCTCATCGAGAATCAACAAATTAACCGGCTCTAATAGAAGTCTTGCAAGTGCCAATCTTCCCTTCTCTCCACCCGAAAGCACTTTCACTTTCTTTTCAACGGCGTCGCCACTAAATAAGAAAGAACCCAAAATACTTCGCAATTGCTGCGTTGAAATGTTGCGGGCAATGGCTTCTAGTGTTTCTAAAACCGTAGCATTCTGATCTAAAAGCTCCGCTTGGTTTTGAGCGAAATATCCGATTTTAACATTGTGCCCAATCTCCACTTTGCCTTCGTGCTCTAAATGACCTGTAATAATTTTCGAGAGCGTTGTTTTACCTTCCCCATTTCGACCTACAAACGCAATTTTCTCTCCCCGCTCAACTAAAAATCCGAGGTCTTTAAGTATTTGTTTTTCACCAAAAGACTTATTAATATGTTCTGCTTCTAAAACAACCTTGCCCGATCTAGGAGCATCTGGAAAACGAAAGTGGATTGCAGAATTATCCTCGTCTTCCACCTCTATTCGTTCTACTTTATCTAATTGCTTAATGCGCGACTGGACCTGAACGGCTTTTGACGCTTTTGCTCGAAAACGATCGATGAACTTTTCTGTGTCCTCAATCATCTTTCGCTGATTCATATAGGCGGCCTTTTGTTGGTCGCGGCGCTCTTGTCTTAAAATGACATAGCGGGAATACGAAGCCTTGTAATCTTCTATTTTACCTAGGGTGATTTCAATTGTTCTTGCAGTTACTGCATCTAAAAAGGCCCTGTCGTGAGAAACCAAAACTACGGCGCCAGGATAACTGGAAAGAAATTCCTCAAGCCACTGAATCGATTCAATATCAAGGTGATTTGTTGGCTCATCGAGTAAGACCGCATCGGGCATTTGAAGCAAAATTTTTGCAAGCTCAACACGCATTTTCCATCCTCCAGAAAATTCATCCATCGAACGATTTAAATCCGACTGCTTGAATCCTAAACCCAAAAGGATTTTCTCTGTTTCTCCATCGATGCTTCCTCCTCCTAGTAATGACAATCGCTGGCCGGCATCATTTAACCGTTCAATTATTTGATGGTATTCGTCCGATTCGTAATCCGTTCTCGTTTCGAGCTCGTGACTTAAATCATTTAATTCTTTTTCGAGCGACAATACCTCATCAAAAGCCGTTCTCGCTTCTTCGAAAATGGTTTTTCCGGTGGCGTGCTTCATTTCTTGAGGCAAATAACCAATGCGGTATCCCGATGGAATTGAAACAGTTCCCTTTGTGGGTTCTTGTTGCTTACTTATGATTTTTAGAAGTGTTGATTTTCCTGCTCCATTTTTCCCTGTCAAACCCACCTTATCGCGGGCCTGTATCATAAACGAGATTTCTTCAAATAACGGATTTCCGTTAAATACTACTGATAAATTTCCAACTGTAATCATGCGGGCGCAAAGGTAGGGTATCCTAACAGTTTTTAAGACAAACTATATAGCGTTCGCCGATTTAATGTTTAATTTTGTGTTTACAATTTCAATTATGGATCTTAAGACTTCGAAAGTATACTCTATTGTATCATGCTCTTGTCCAAGATGTCATGAAAGCAAAATGTTCGTTAATAATAACCCGTACAAATTCGAAAATTGGGACAAGATGCTTCCCGATTGCCCAACTTGCGGTTTACACTTTGAACGAGAGCCTGGTTTCTTTCAAGGAGCTATGTATGTTAGCTATGGACTTGGCGTTACCTTGAGCTTCGGTGTTTTGTTTGTTGATTTATTATTCGGGTTTGATCCAACCACTTTTTTTATAGCAAATACGTGTGCTTTAGTCTTTTTTGCTCCCATTTTATTCAGATGGTCACGTAGTTTGTATTTGAATATTTTTATCAAATACGATAAGTCGAAGTTGGGGAACTCCTGAGTATTAAATTTCAATATCGATAAATGTTCGAATGCTCAAAAAAAATAGTATTTAGGGAAGTCTTTGTTTATTGAAAACGTTACGGAAAACTCATTTTCTTAAATTCTTCCGCGCGTAGTACTTATATCCTCTATTTTTCTGAGCGTCGTACTTGTTAATCTTATAAACAAATTGCGCAGTAATTCCCAATGAGAGTCTTCTATCTGGCGAAATACTTGTTGAAGAATACCCTGATTTTATTAATGAAGAAACACCATATAAAGCTCTGAAAGTTGTTGTTAAAGCAAAGTTTTCTGTGAAACTGTAATACAGCCCAGCTCCTGCAACAATACCAAATGTAATTGGGTTAAATGTGTGCGTATTCACCACTGGAATAATAGGTGATGTATTTTTGTATTCTTCGAGAACCGCTTTTGCTTTGTTAAGAAAACTAATTTGAGGGCCCACTTCAAATGTTAAACCTTGATGGTGCGTTGGGCACATAGTAAATAAGAGAGGAATGTCGAAGTAAGATAATTTAATTCGATATCTATAAAATACATCTGGGTCGATGATTCCTTGACCGGGAAAAAATTTATATGACTGGTCTACTTGACAATAATTTGTTTCCAACTTAATGCCGAAAACTTTTTTTGAATAATAACCGCCTTTGTCGAAATAGCGCGCTACAACCAATCCGGCACTTTTCCCTCCTGTAAATATATATGTTGAATCTCCTCCATCATAGCGCATTGTATTTGAAAGTAGCTGAGATGCGAAATAAGAAACATTACCACCCAATTGATACATTTGGGCGTTCAGACACATATTACCCAAAAGTAAAATCACAATGAGATATGTTCTTATAGTTAACATGGTGATGCTAACTTACGAAAAAAGCAAAAACTTGTTTGCTGTTTTTTTTGATTTGTAAGAAAACAGGAAAGTTTAATAAAAAAGCCCCGTGTTTAAATAAAACACGAGGCTTTTTTAAATTAATAAATGTTACATCATTCCGCCCATACCACCCATTCCTGGGTTCATTCCGCCTCCTCCTGAAGGAGACTCTTCTTTGATTTCGGACAAAACACATTCGGTTGTCAAAAGCATTCCTGCTATAGAAGCAGCATTTTCGAGGGCAACACGTGTTACTTTTGTAGGGTCAATAACGCCCGCAGCAAAAAGATTCTCATATACATCTGTACGAGCATTAAATCCAAAATCGCCAGATCCCTCTTTTACTTTCTGAACAACGATTGATCCTTCGCCTCCTGCATTAGCAACAATCTGACGAAGCGGCTCTTCCAAAGCACGTTTTACAATGTTAAAACCAAATGTTTCGTCATCGTTAATTCCTTTAGCATTATTAAGCGATTCGATAGCTCTGATATAAGCAATTCCTCCACCGGGAACAACGCCTTCTTCAACAGCAGCGCGAGTAGCGTGAAGTGCATCATCAACACGGTCTTTCTTCTCTTTCATTTCAACTTCTGTAGCCGCTCCAACATATAATACAGCAACGCCACCAGCTAGTTTAGCTAAACGCTCTTGCAGTTTTTCGCGATCGTAATCGGATGTTGTATTTTCAATTTGTGCTTTAATCTGGTTCACTCGCGACACAATATCTTCTTTCGCTCCAGCTCCATTAACAATGATTGTATTTTCCTTGTCGATGGTTATCTTTTCGGCACTTCCCAAATAAGTCAAATCAGCATTTTCTAATTTGTACCCGCGTTCTTCTGAAATTAATTGACCTCCAGTTAAAATAGCAATATCTTCAAGCATTGCCTTACGACG
>CAXNGM010000301.1:0-3680 GCA_964201695.1 Bacteroidia bacterium
TTTCATTAAAGATAAACTTGAAGGATTCGGATTATCCGATGTAAAGGAATGGGTGCATTTTGGATTGACATCGCAGGACATCAATAACACTGCAATTCCGCTTTCAATGAAGGAATCTGCCGACACGATTATTTTCCCCAATCTTGAAATGTTGAGTCATGCAATCATGAAGTTGGCAATGGAATGGAAAGACATTCCTATGTTGGCAAGAACCCATGGACAGGCGGCATCTCCTACAACCGTTGGGAAAGAGTTGTATGTTTTTGTTGAACGATTGAATATTCAAATAGAGCAATTGAAAAAGACCGTATGGGCTGCTAAATTTGGAGGCGCCACAGGTAATTTCAATGCACATAAAGTAGCTTTTCCACAAACAGATTGGGTGAATTTTGCCAATGAATTTGTTGGTTCACTTGGCTTATTTCGAAGTAAAACAACCACACAAATAGAGCATTACGATCACTTGGCCGCGTATTGTCAAAACATGATGCGCATCAATACCATTCTCATCGATTTTTGTCGTGATGTATGGATGTATATTTCGATGGATTATTTTGGACAACGAGTTAATGCCGGTGAAACAGGTTCGTCAGCCATGCCGCATAAAGTAAATCCTATCGATTTCGAAAATGCAGAAGGGAATCTTGGATTCGCCAATTCCATGCTGGATCATTTTGCACAGAAATTACCCATTTCAAGGCTTCAACGCGACTTGAGCGATTCTACGGTTTTAAGAAATATTGGAGTTCCATTTGCGCATTGTCTCATTGCGTTTCAATCTATTCATAAAGGTTTGGGCAAATTAACGCTGAATGAAAATGCACTGAGTGCTGATCTGAAAAATCACACAGTGGTAATTGCCGAAGCTATTCAGACAATCTTACGCAGAGAAGGTTACCCAGAACCCTATGAAGCATTAAAGGGATTAACTCGAGGCAATAATCGCATCGATTTGATGGAGATTCATCGTTTTATTGATGAACTTCAGGTTAGTGATATGGTAAAAGCTGAATTGAAACAAATTACACCCGAAAACTATACTGGAATTATTCAATTTGAATCATGAAAGTAAGCGGTTTTACTTTCATCCGGAATGCCATTAAATTCGATTACCCTGTTGTCGAATCAATTCAATCGATTCTTCACATTGTAGATGAATTTATTGTTGTTTTAGGCAATTCGGACGACGAAACTGAATCACTTATTCAATCCATTCAATCTCCCAAAATTAAAATCATTCATTCGGTTTGGGACGACTCATTGAGAAGCGGCGGGAGAGTCTTGGCTTTGGAGACAGATAAGGCCTTGGCTGCGGTTTCAAAGGACAGTGATTGGGCATTTTATATTCAGGCAGATGAAGTTGTACATGAAAAATTTCATCAACAAGCATTAGATCAGATGCTACTTTGGAAAGATAATTCAGCGGTTCAAGGTTTACTTTTCAATTACACGCACTTTTATGGTTCCTATGAGTTTATAGGCGATTCGCGACGTTGGTATAGAAAAGAAGTGCGCATCGTTCGGCCGCATGTTGGCGTTCATTCATGGAAAGATGCTCAAGGGTTTCGAATAGATGAAAGGCCTTTAAATGTTAAGGAAATTGGAGTTAGTATTTATCACTACGGTTGGGTGAAGCCACCTGAATTTCAGCAAGCCAAGCAGTCCTATTTTCATAAGTTGTGGCACGACGATACATGGATGAAAGAGCATATTCCGGATGTTAAAGAGTTCGATTATTCGTCTATCGATTCAGTGGCACGTTTTCAAGGAACTCATCCCTTGGTCATGCAAGAACGTGTATCAAAACAAAGTTGGCAAGTAGACATAGATCCGGCTAAAAAGAAATTGTCACTACGTTATAAATTGCTCCTTTTTTGGGAAAGACTCACAGGTGTTCGCATAGGTGAATATCGTAATTACAAGCTAGTTAGATAGTTTTTAGCATTTATCACCAAAGTTTCGAACAGCATTGTTCATATTCCGTGAGATTTTTAGTCTAAATCTGAAATCCTCATTTCGTAGTTTTGCAGACACCCTTTCGTTATGCAAACAACCAACTCCACACTTACCAACGTCGATACAGCCAAAAAACTGGGATTACTTCCTGAGGAATTCCAACGTATTTGTACAATTTTAAATCGCACCCCAAATTTTACTGAATTAAGTATTTTTTCGGTGATGTGGAGCGAGCATTGTTCCTATAAAAACTCTATTACTTGGCTTAAAACCTTGCCTCGTGATGGTGAAAATCTACTGGCTAAAGCAGGTGAAGAAAATGCTGGATTAATTGATATTGGTGATGGTTGGGCCTGTGCATTTAAAATAGAATCGCACAATCACCCTTCTGCATTAGAGCCTTATCAAGGTGCCGCGACAGGTGTAGGTGGAATCAATCGCGATATTTTTACCATGGGAGCAAGGCCTGTTGCGCAACTAAATTCGCTGCGTTTCGGTGATCCTAGTTTGGAAAAAACGAAGTGGCTTGTTCGTGGTGTGGTAAAAGGAATTGGAAATTATGGAAATGCCTTTGGGATACCGGTTGTTGGTGGAGAGGTATTCTTTGATGAATGTTATAATGTAAATCCGCTGGTTAATGCGATGTCGGTTGGATTGGTTCGTCATGGCGAAACAGCATCTGCCATTTCACTGGGTGTTGGGAATCCGGTTTATATCGTAGGTTCTTCAACGGGGAAAGATGGAATTCACGGGGCTACGTTTGCATCGGGCGATCTGAATGAAGAATCGGCGAAAGATTTACCAGCAGTTCAAGTAGGTGACCCATTTCAAGAGAAACTGCTTTTGGAAGCAACACTTGAAGTAATAAAAACAGGCGCTATCATTGGAATGCAAGATATGGGGGCTGCAGGAATTACCTGTTCCACTTCCGAAATGTCTGCAAAAGGCGAACATGGAATGGATATTTGGCTGGATAAAGTTCCCGTTCGTCAGCAAGGAATGTTGGGTTGGGAAATTTTACTTTCCGAATCGCAAGAACGTATGTTGATGGTGGTTGAAAAGGGCAAAGAAGCCGAAGTGGAAGCCGTATTCGAAAAGTGGGATTTACATTACGCAGTTATTGGTGTTGTTACTGAAGGCGATCGTTTACGTTATTATATGAAAGGTGAACTGGAAGCCGATGTGCCTGCATTTGATTTGGTATTAGGCGGCGGTGCTCCAGTGTATAAGCGCGATTTCAATGAGCCCGCATCTTTTGCCGAATCTCAGAAATTCTCAATCGATTCAATTCAAGAATCTACCGATTTAAAAAAGATTGCCAAAACGCTTTTGTCGCATCCCAATATTGCAAGTAAAAAATGGGTGTACGAGCAATATGATTCCATGGTAGGCACTGCAACTATGTCCGTTAATATGCCTTCGGATGCTGCAATTGTAAACGTAAAAGGTACAAGTCGAGCATTGGCATTAACAGTCGATTGTAACTCACGCTACGTAAATTCAGATCCTGAAAAAGGAGCATCCATTGCTGTTGCAGAAGCTGCGCGGAATATTGTCTGTTCGGGTGCTAAGCCATTAGCCATTACCAATTGCCTAAATTTTGGAAATCCGTATGTTCCAGAAGTGTATTGGCAATTTGTGAAAGCAATTCAAGGAATGGGCGCAGCATGTAAAGCTTTTGGAACACCTGTTACCGGTGGAAATGTGAGCTTTTATAACCAAAC
>CAXNGM010000302.1:0-3675 GCA_964201695.1 Bacteroidia bacterium
TCAAAGCTGGGATTGGGAATCTGTGCGAAACTAGTTGATGCAAGCAAACATAGACTCACACTTAAAATCAAATTCTTAATAATTGCTCTCATGTGATTTATTTTTACTTTTCTAAATGATATTAATAATTGCAGAAATGATTTGATTAATTTTTTGCTTGCTCTTGAAACTGCAAATCAAACAAACGTTTGTAATATCCTTCTTTCTTTAATAGTTCTTGATGATTGCCCTGTTCAACAATTTTACCTTGTTCCATGACCAAAATAATATCTGCTTTTTGGATGGTTGCTAAGCGGTGGGCAATGACAATGGATGTTCTATTTTGAGTTACCGTATCAATGGCTTTTTGAATAAGCTGCTCGGTTTCGGTATCAACCGAAGATGTGGCTTCATCTAAAACCAAAATAGCGGGATTAAATAAATAGGCACGAATAAATGCAATAAGTTGTCGTTGTCCAGCACTTAGCATTCCGCCGCGTTCCATCACATTAAAGTCGTATCCACCGGGCAATCTATTTATAAATTCGTCGGCACCTACTTTTTGAGCAGCAGCAACAATCTGCTCTCTACTTATGGAAGGATTGTTCAGTGAAATATTGTTTGCGATACTGTCCGAAAACAAGAAAACATCTTGCAATACAATGGCTACATTGTTTCGAATTGCTTGGACATCAAAGGTATTTATATCTCGGTCATCAATACGAATACTGCCCTTTTGAAATGCGTAAAAGCGGTTAATGAGGTTAATGATGGTTGTTTTTCCCGATCCAGTTGCGCCGACAATAGCAATCGTATTTCCAGGAGCCGCTTCAAAACTTAAATCGCGTAAAATCCAATCTTCCTCATTGTAAGCCATCCAAACATGTTCAAACTCAATTTTTCCCTTCAGTGTTGCAGGAGAAAATTCTCCCCCTTCATCGGTAAATTCTTTCGTATCGAGCACAGCAAAAACACGTTCAGAGCTCACCATGCCCATTTGCAATGTGTTAAAACGATCGGCCAAAGTTCTAATTGGACGAAACAGCATATTCACATACAAAGTAAATGCGACCAGATTTCCAATGGTAAAGGTCCCTTCAATAACACCGCGAGCGCCCAACCAAATGAGTAATCCCAAGGAGACAGCGCTTAGAATTTCAACAATGGGCAAAAACACTGAGTAATGCCAAACCGAACGGATATTCGCTTTTGCATGTTGATCGTTAATCTCTCGGAACAATTCCATCTCTTCCTTTTCACGATTGAAAATTTGAACGATGTTCATTCCCGTTATGTGTTCCTGAACAAACGTATTTAATCGAGCTACCTGCGTTCGAACATCCTGAAAAGAAGATTTAATGCCGTTCTTGAAGATATTGGTTGCGACCAATAGTAAAGGAATCGTAGATATGGAAATCAATGACAATCGCCAATCGGTCCAAAACATCACCGCCAAAACCACTGTCAATTGCAATAAATCGCCAAACACAATCACAACACCTTCTGTAAAAATACTTGCAATGGTTTCGATATCGCTCACCACGCGTGTTACAAGCATTCCAATGGGATTATTATCGTAGTATTTAACACGTAAACGGCTAATATGGTTGAATACATCCGTTCGCAAATCGCGAATTACACTTTGTCCGAGTAAGTTGGTGATGAAACTACTCGAAAAATGCCCCAATGCTTCCACAATCAACACCCCAATCATGATGAGTGTCATGCTGAGCAACATCGATGGATTCGCGTAAAGTATATAATGGTCAACAGTATACTGAATGAGCAAAGGACGGACTGGTGACAAAAAAGCCATGAAAATGGTCAAGCTTACCGAACTCCAAAGCCAAACCTTATAGGGTTTTACATAGGCAATTACACGCCTCAATAAGGTGAAATCAAAGGCTTTTCCCGATACGCTCATACGCTGCAAATATAGAACTTCGGAACTTATGAATTGCTTGAATTGGGCTCTAATTGAAAGGAATCTGGATACTTTATTTCCGTTAAAAATAATCCTGAAGCAGGAACACTCATTCCAGCATCCGATCTGCTTTTCGATTCAATTACCGACTTCATCTCTTCGATGGTTCGCTTTCCTTGTCCTATTTCGAGCAGAGTTCCCACGATGGCGCGGACCATATTGCGTAAAAATCGATCGGCACTAATAGTAAATAAGAGCAATCCATTTTTCTCTTCCCAAACAGCTTTTACAATCTCGCAATTGTTTGTAAACACTTGGGTATTGCTTTTCGAAAACGCTGAAAAGTCTTGTTTACCATACAATTTATTTGCAGCAGTATTCATTGCTACAATATCGAGTCTGCCTTGTTTGCTGTCGGCTTTCAGGTAATGCACCATGCCATCTAAAAAAGGATTCCGTTCCAAGGCAATACGGTATTCGTAGGTGCGTTGTATGGCATCGAAACGAGCATGCGCATGATCATGAACCAAATGGATAGAACGAAATTGAATACCTGGAATTTTCATGGCTTCGAGCTTGTTCAAAATCATTTGCACATCTTCAATGGCATGTTCCATATCGAAATGCGCATAAAAATCATCGGCATGAACACCGGTATCTGTGCGACCACAACCGAGTGTTTCAATGGTACATCGAAGGGCCAAGCTCAAAGCCCGATCAACGTTTTCTTGAACCGTATGGGCATTGTTTTGAATTTGCCAACCATGGTAAGTTGTTCCTTTGTAACGTAAACGAATAAAATAGCGCATCGCAGCAAAGTTAAGCGGCTCATTTGTATATCAAACATCACAATCAAAATTCATTAGAATTCGATTACTTTCGCTTTAACATTTTTTTTAAAAATAAGTCTTGACGAAAGTGATACAATCTACTTTCTTTGCGACTCAAAATACATAGAATAGAATTATGGCAGACATCCGCGAAATAAACGAGAAAATTGAACGCGAATCAGCATTTATTGAGTTGTTGAAAATGGAACTCGATAAGGTTATTATTGGACAACATTATATGATCGACCGTCTGTTAATTGGACTGTTGGCGAATGGGCACATACTTTTAGAAGGTGTTCCAGGATTGGCAAAAACCTTAGCAATTAAAAGTCTTGCTCAAACCATAGATGCACATTTTAGTCGCATTCAGTTTACACCCGATTTGCTCCCAGCCGATTTGGTTGGAACCATGATTTACAATCAGAAGCAAGAACAATTCAGTGTGCGTAAAGGTCCCATTTTCGCTAATTTTATTTTGGCCGATGAGATTAACCGTGCACCAGCAAAAGTGCAGAGTGCCTTGTTGGAAGCCATGCAAGAGCGTCAAGTAACCATTGGCGATACAACCCATAAATTGCCCGAGCCGTTTTTGGTATTAGCCACACAAAATCCGGTAGAACAGGAGGGGACGTATCCACTTCCTGAAGCCCAAGTCGATCGTTTTATGTTAAAGGTTGTGATTGGATATCCAACCAAAGAAGAAGAAACCAAAATCATCCGTAATAACCTCGCAGCCGAATATCCAAAGCCAACTCAGGTGGTTCATCCAGACCAAATTTTACGTGCTCGACAAATTGTCCGTGAGGTTTATATGGATGAAAAAATTGAAAAGTACATTATCGATATTGTCTTCGCAACCCGCTACCCGAAAGATCACAACTTGGCGAAATACCAACCCTTAATCAGTTTCGGAGCATCGCCACGTGCTTCCATCAGCTTAGC
>CAXNGM010000303.1:0-3673 GCA_964201695.1 Bacteroidia bacterium
GAATTGGCCAAATTGCAAGACGCTGTTCCGGCATTTTCGTTCGAAGAAGTTATTGTTATTCTTGAGAGAGAATTTCAAAAACCTTACGAGGATATTTTTCAGTCGATTGAGCGAATCCCTATTGCTTCGGCTTCCATTGCACAAGTTCACAAAGCAGTTCTTAAGTCAGGAGAAGTTGTTGCGGTTAAAGTTCAGCGACCTGGAATTGAAAATGTTATCAATGCCGATTTGCTTGTTTTGAGCGACATTGCATCGCTTATGATGCGTTCGAAAGAGTTGTCATCATTGCGCCCAAAAGATTTATTAGCCACATTCAAAAGATCGATTTTAGAAGAACTCGATTTCACAAAAGAAGCGAGTCACTTACTCAAATTTCACGAACTTTTTGAAGGGGATGCTGAAGTAAAAATTCCGCTTCTTTATTCAGATTATTGCAATTCGAAAGTCATAACACTTGAGTTTATTGATGGTATAAAAATCAATCGCACCGAAGATCTTAAGCATGCAGGATATGATTTAAAACGCATTGCTCAGAAAGGATTTGATGCCTATTTCAAACAGATTTTCGAATGGGGATATTTTCATGCCGACCCACATCCGGGAAATTTGATGGTTTTACCCAATGAAGTAATTGCCATTCTTGATTTTGGAATGGTGGGGCGTTTGAGCGAAAATGACCGACTGGCATTGGTTGAGTTTATTATTGGTTTGGGTCGCGACGACACTTCTCGCATTGTTGAAAACGTGGAGAAACTGCAAGGCGAAGAAATCGAGAATAAAAAAGAGCTCGAAAAAGACATGTCCGAATTTATCGAAGAATATGGCTCTAAGGCTGTTAAAGACATCGATTTAAATGCAGCATTGAATCGAGGACGCAATTTGATTAACAAGCACGATCTGAAATTAAATCCAGATTTGTTTCTGTTATTAAGAGCCGCATCGATGCTAGAAGGTTTGGGCATGAGTTTGGATCCGGATTTCCGTTCCTTGCAAATAATAAAACCTTATGCAATCAAACTGCTCCGCAAAAATTTAAATCCCAAAAACATTTTCAAAAGCCGTCGGCTAATTTCCGCATTGGCCGACTTGGCTGCATTGGCCATCTCATTTCCTTCGGATGCCCGCAAAATCATCGATAAAATCAAAAATGACAAATTAAAAGTTCAGGTTGAAGATAAAGGACTGAAAACTGTCGCCAGAGAAATCAATCATGCAGGTAAACGCATTGGAAATTCGATCCTTTTCTTATCGGTGTTTTTGGGAGGATGCTATTTGTCCTCGCTTCCATTTCCAAAGTTTTGGGGAGATTTGAATTTGCCTGCCTGCATAAGTTTTTCAGCAGCACTGATTATTTTTATTCGAGGATTTGTCCTCTCAAAAAATTAAATCCCTGCCAACAAAACTTTCCAAGCAGCTTGAACATCCCCTTTTGACAGTAGTTGTTTTGCTAATTGGTGCGATGCAAAATCACTTTCCGCAGTGGCATTGAGGAGAATTTCGTATTCGCCTGATTCTTTAAACTCGCGCACATTTTCATCGCTTGGAATATGTTCTACATTTCCTAGTTGACCCAAATTGTTTCCCGATAAAATGGGTGAATAACGAATAGAATGAGGCAAAGCATCTACACCAATTCCAAGAGTTGTAAGCGGTTTTTCAATTTCAAATAAGGCTTCACCATGTGCACGGCAATACCAATTTCCTCCCATGCGGGCTACCAAATCTATTTTCTGTTGATCGATGGCATTGGAGGCATCTAAAACAGTTTCGTTTACATGAGCCAAAAGCACTTCGCAAATGATTAGATTTCCTGCTCCGCCTTGATCGCCAAGTTCTATTACCTGCGTTACTTTACATTCAAACTGAACAGGTGATTCTTTCACCCGAAAAGGTCGAACTTTATTCGATTCAACAGCAGTAAATCCGGCCTTTTCAAATTCGTTTACTCCTTTGGCATATTCGGTACTCGCCAATGACATTTGCTCAACCATATCATACGTAACCACATTGATTACGACTTCGGGAATCACTTTCACATTATCGAGCGTGTGTTTGGTAGTGTTATCGCGGACGCGTCGTGCAGGTGAAAAAACCAAGGTTGGTGGATTCGCACTGAAGGCATTGAAAAAACTAAATGGACTTAAATTCGGATTTCCATCTTCATCAATAGTACTTGCAAATGCAATAGGGCGTGGTCCAACAGCGCCTAATAATATGCTGTGAAATCGGGCGATGGAAACTTCTTTAGGGTCAATTATCATATTCAACAATTAATTTGGAATGCGAAAATACATTTTTTATTAGGTTGAAAATTCTTTCATTCTATTGATTTTACAAGGGAAAGACATTTTACTATATATTATTATGATGTAAAATAGCATCAAATCTAGAATACTTGGTAAACAGATTATATTTTTAATAAATTTGTCGTATCGCCTTGAATTAAAATAAATAAACAATCGTATTCGCATGGAATATAATGAGCAATCAGATAGAGAAGAAATTTATTCTCGTCCAGTTAGAGCAGGAAAACGCACGTATTTTTTAGATGTAAAAAGCACACGTGGCGATGATTTGTACCTAACCATTACCGAAAGCAAAAAACGATTTAAGGACGATGGCACCTTCTTTTTTGAGAAACACAAGATTTTCTTGTACAAAGAAGACTTCGAAAAATTTACTGAAGGATTGAATGATGCCATTCAGTTTATTATGGACAATAATGGAGGAGTCACTTCGAGTCCACGACCAGAAATTTCCGCGACAACTGCAACTTCATCAGAAGAAGTAGCTGAAACGGTAATGGAAACCGAAACAGAATCAGAATCAAACAATATCGATACTTGGTCGAATGTTGATTTTGATGATTTAGGTGATAAATAATTCTAAGCGGTAAGTAATATTGCTATGACTGAGGCAATAAAGTAACTTACTAGGTTACCCGCACCGGCGTAATCTTTTGCAATGCGTTGTCCCAAAAACAGCATTAAGATTGAAAGTGAAGATAATACCGCACCCCAATGAGCAATTTGTGGGTTGTTGTTAATCATCAATACTATAATTCCATAGCTTGATAATACTCCAGCACATATTTCTGTAAATGTGAGAGTAATCAACATAAAGGGAACAATTCCTTTAAGAATCGACTTGGAGAAATGTCCGTTTAGCCAGGATAAATTATCTTTAAAATTGAACAGTTTATCCAATCCCGATTGAAGAAATAAAATGGCAAAAAAAGCAGAGCATACAATTTGAGCGGTTTGCTGAGTCAAAAGCATTTCCATAGGGTTCAATTATATAATTAAAGAGTGATTCGGGTGATAATTGAAATACTCACACGAATTAAAAAATTAATCTAAAAATTACCAAAACCTGCAATGTGATTTTTTAACGCTTGAATCGTATTAGCATCTACCATATTTTTTTCTCCATCCCAGAGATTATAAACTTGAGAAATAGGCAATTTGTTGGAATATACTTCCGATTGCAAATAGTTAAAAACGGTCATTAGATGATCTAGCCCTCTGATATTTCCGGCTCTTCCGGATGAAATTCCAATCAACGCAATTTTTTTTCCTTTGAAAATGGAAGGGTCGCAGGAATCAATAACCAGTTTTAATATTCCCGGCATGCTTGCATTGTATTCAGGAACAACAATCACCAAACGATCGGA
>CAXNGM010000304.1:0-3659 GCA_964201695.1 Bacteroidia bacterium
TAAAAATTTCGGGCATCAACTGCAGCTTGCGTTAACTCATTGAGATTATTACCCGCAAGAAGTGCGAATGCAATTACTTGATCCTCGCCAGCTAAAAGCGAAAATGGTCCAGCCGATACAACATTTACGATGTCGTTTCCATTTCCGCTTGTACCAGCTTCGTTTTGTGTGTTTGTAAGACTAAAAAATTTCTCTGAATTACTGAATCCATCTCCCAAATTCACTCCTCCAACACCTCCACTTACATTTTCCATTGCGTGATGTATTGCAGGCACATTCGTTAAAACTTGAACTCCAGTATATATTGAATCGATCGGGGCCGTGTAAACATATCCAAGTTTCAAGGTCGATTGAAATCCTGCACGATTCGACGCATAATCGGCCAAATCCCAATCGGTGAAGATGCCTGCATACACTTGATCATAATTCGAAAAAGTAACATTGTTAAACGAATATTCTACAATGACAAAATGATCGTTTGGTGCAATACCATCAGACAAAACGCGAACGTCCGATTCTACCTGAAAACTCGGAATATTATCGGAACGTATTCTTCCTTTGTACATTTCAACACTTGGAATGGAAACGGGAATTTGGAGAAGTTGATTAGTCGTTTTCCAATCCGAATCATCGATGGATTCCGCTCGCACATTGTCTAAAACCTCCTCAGTACTTTTTCCTAACATCAAACCGCCTTGGTACAAAAGATTGCCACTATTTCTGAACTGAAATCCAAGCCCTTTCAATAAATCACTGCCTGTTACTCCCACCAAACTATTTCCGCCAATGGATGTTTGAATGAGGTTGTTATCCACATTGATAAAATCAGCAAATACCGGAAAATTGAAAAACTGATTCTGTATAAAGCCATCGGCATTACTTTGCATCTGAATACTCACGAGTTCGTTGATACTCACATTCTGTCCAATCACTAGTAAAATCGGATTTGGGTCGAAATCAATCACCTGTAAACTATTCATGGCGCCAAGAGAACGGGTGGGATTCAGAATTTGAATGTTGGGATTGTTTGAAGTAAAAACGAGATTCACGTTATTCGCATTCGAAAGATAATTGATGAGCATTCCCGAAAGTAGAATGGTGTCGCCTGGCAAGAAAAGATTTTCTGCACCGTCCGAGAGTGTTACTTCATTCAAAACAATAGATGCTCTTCCGGTTTCTGACAGGGCTCGAAATAAATTTATTCTTCCGGTTCCCATTTTACCAGAATATGGCTGATTGAAAGGAATATTATCCACTTGATCACAAGTAACCTTCAGCTGTTCCGAAATTTGCTGCCCGCTCATAGAAGGAAAAGCCGAACGTAATAATGTCGCGCATCCAGCGGCAACTGGGGAAGACATGGAAGTTCCTCCTGTAGATAAGTATTCGCCATTCGACCAGGTCGATAAAACCATATCACCGGGCGCAAAAATATCTATGCCAACCCCGTAATTCGAAAAGTCGGATTTGAAATCTTGATCATTGGTAGAACCCACCGACATTGCATACGGATACATGGCAGGATAAAAAAGCTCTTCATTATTGTTATTACCGGCTCCGCAATAAACAGCACAATCCATATTGATTGCAGCATAGCGAATAATTTCGGCGTTTACTTCACTGTATTGGTTTCCACCCCAAGAGCAATTGATTACTTTGCAGCCATGGTCGGCAGCATACACAACACCTTCATAAGCACCGGTTAATTGTCCTGCGGAATTGGCAACTTTTACATGAATAAATCGGCATTTGTAGCCTGTTCCAGCAACTCCGGTAGCATTATCAGTGCTTGCAGAGCTTAATCCACTCACATGTTGACCATGATAGTTTCCATCGGAAGTTGGGTTTGAATCATTGTTTCCAGTGTCCCAACCCATAAAATTATCTACATAACCATCGTTGTCATCGTCAATGCCATTAATTGGATCGGCATAATTTTTTTGGACGTTTGCCGAAATATCGGGGTGGAATGGATCGTATCCTGTATCCGTAATCCCAATAGTGGTTGTGGTATCTCCTTGGTACAAATCCCAAGCAGCAAAAGCATTTATTTTCGAAAGTGCATACTGCTCAGAAATGCGCGTATCGTTGGGAACATAACACAATGATGGAACAAAATGCGGTTCGGCAAACTCAATTTCTTTGAACGATTTTAATGCTCTGATGATTTTTGGAATCGATGTATTCTCAGGAAATTCGATTCGATACAATTTGGTTAAATCGGCCAAACGTTCCCCGCGATTGTTGTATTTGCTTGCAGGTGATTTAGCCAAAGGAAATTTTCGGGAAAGTTCGAATCCTCCATGTTTACTGAAAAATTCATGCAGGTTTTCAGGGAATTGATTTCCGCTTGAATAGGCATCTTTTAAACGAAAGTTGATGACTCCTGAAATGTATGGGTCGGAAAATTCTGCAGACTGAATGATTGTATTTTTCTGCGCTTGGATGGGAAGCCAGCTAGTAAGCAATAGCAAGATTAGTAAACGTGTCATAAAGCGAAGTTCGGGATTTATCAAACATGTGGAAAAAAATAAATCAAAGAAATTGATGGAATAATTGGCGATGTATGTCGGGAATTAAGACATATGTGTATTTTTGACAAAAATGCCGACAATGATTTCTCAAAATCTAAAGTTTTTACGCAAACATTCGGGACGTTCACAGGAGGAAGTGTCTCAAGCATTGGCTGTTAAACGGACCACATTGAGTGGATATGAAAATGGATCAGCAGAACCCAATACGGATAATTTAATTCGCATTGCCGATTATTATCATGTGTCATTGGATGCGCTTCTTCGGGAAGATTTAAGTGCACGTTCGGAAAAAGATTGGTCGAATGGTAAATCAGAAAACAAGGTTGACATCACCGGAGCGCAGATGCGTGTTATTGCAACCACGGTGAATCAAGATAACATCGACAATATTGAATTGGTTCCGGTAAAGGCATGTGCAGGATATACAACCGGTTACGCCGACCCAGAGTACATTCGTGTATTACCAACGTTTCAACTACCATTTCTTTCTGCTAACAAAAAGTATCGCACATTCCCAATTACAGGCGATTCGATGCCTCCAGTTTCGGATGGTTCTTGGGTAACAGGCGAATATCTTCAGAATTGGAATTTTATTCGAAATGGCAATCCCTATATTGTGATTACAAAGGACGAAGGCATTGTCTTTAAGGTGATCTACAACCAAATTGCCGACAATGGAACCCTGTTGCTTTGCTCAACCAATCCAGCTTACGAGCCCTATGAAGTTCATGTGGACACTGTTCAGGAAATCTGGAAGTTCACGAATTACATCAGCTCCGAATTACCCGAACCCAACCTCGATCGAAATGAATTATCGAGCACGGTTATGCAGCTTCACCGCGATGTAAAGCGCTTGCAGAATTCCTATAAAACAGTACAATAAAAAAAGCCGCTTCTTGGTAGAAGCGGCTTTCCTTTTTGAATAGATTCTATTATTTCTGAATGATTAAACGGGCAGTTGTTTTGCTGCTGTTAGAAGTTGCTTGAAGGATATAAATACCATTGGCAAGATTTTGTAAATCGAGGGTTCCAATGGATTGATTGATGCCACCAGCAATGAATTGGTTATGGACAACTTTACCAGCAATATCCAAAACAGATAATTGAATATCTGCAGATTTGGTT
>CAXNGM010000305.1:0-3646 GCA_964201695.1 Bacteroidia bacterium
AAACCTACGCCCAACGATTCCATCGGATTACTAGATTGTGAAATTCAGATTAGTCCCAAAAACAGGCAATCACATACTGAACAGTTACAAGGAACCAATAAAGCAGGTGATTTAGGGGTTGCTTTCGATGTCATTTATCAAAACAACAATCTTCTTCATGGACTTGAGATATTTGAGGTTCGCCTAAATAGTTCAGTGGAAGTTCAGCGTATAATTTCGGATGTTGACGAAAACTATCAAACCATACAAAAGTTTTTACCATTCAACACGTTCTTATTTGGCCCCATCGTTTCGTTAAAACTTCCCAAGATCCCAAATTTCATGAAGTTTTTAGGTTCTAGCAATCAGCAAACAAGCATCACTGCTTCATTTAATTATCAGCAAAGGCCCGATTATCAGCGGAGTATTTTCACTCTTGCTTATGGCTACACTGCCCATTCTGGAACTCGCGTTACACATACATTCAACCCTTCCGAGATCAACTTTGTGAACGTAAATCTCAGCAATCAATTTGGGGATTTGTTGGACAAATCGAACAACCTATTTTTGAAAAACAGCTTTCAAAGTCAGCTTATTTCTTCGATGCGTTATGGATTTCAGTATAATAGTCAGCGCATTGGAGAAATGAAGAATTTCTTTTTCTTCCAAGGTAATTTCGAAAGTTCCGGTTTATTGTTGCGAGGCTCACGGGAGTTTTACAAAAACCCAGGGATTAATAATGATAAGTACATTGTTTTTGGTGTTCCATTTTCGCAGTTCGTTCGCTTCGATGGAGACCTACGTTATTATCGATTTGTTGGCAGATCTTCGTCGATTGCCTTTAGAAGTTTTGTTGGATTAGGAATTCCATACGGAAATAGCAGTGTGATGCCATTTGTGAAAAGTTTCTTTGGTGGTGGAGCTAACGGAATTCGTGCTTGGATTGCGCGTTCCTTGGGTCCGGGCGCTTATCAAAATCCAACAAATGTGCGTTTCGATCAAATTGGCGACATCAAACTTGAATGGAACTTTGAATACCGAGCAAAAATTTATAAAATGTTTGAAGGCGCCGCATTCATTGATGCTGGTAATATTTGGCTTCGTCAGAAAGATATTCAACGACCATTGGCTGATTTTGAAAGCAATCGTTTTTACAAAGAGATTGCAATGGGCATTGGTGCAGGATTGCGATTGAATTTCGATTTCTTCATTATTCGTCTCGACCTAGCATACAAAATGCGCGATCCATCGTTTCCATCGAACGATCGTTGGGTAATTCAATACCAAAAATTGAGGCAAGGGAATTTGAATTTCGGAATTGGTTACCCTTTCTAACATGATTGATTCTCCATTATCTCACAGCACGTTTTTCAAAGACCTCTTGGTGATTGAATTGGCCTCCGTTTTAGCTGGCCCCTCTGCGGGATTGTTTTTTGTGGAATGTGGTGCACGTGTAATTAAAATTGAGAATGCACAAAGCAATGGTGATGTTTCACGTAACTGGTTAAATAGTAAAGAGACCGGTGAACAGATTTCGGCATATTATGCATCGGTAAATCAAGGCAAGGAGTTGAAAATGTTCGATCTTGATTGCACAGCCGATTTGACGGAACTAGAGGAGTTAATGCATCAAGCCGACATCGTAATAAGCAATTTTAAAACATCCTCAGCCAAACGTTGGAATATAGAAGCTGGACAATTACACAAACGCTTTCCTTCTTTAATTATAGGACAATTGGATGCTTTTGCTGAAGACGATAATCGAGTTGCTTATGATATTGTATTGCAAGCCGAAACAGGTTATTTATCCATGACAGGTTTTATGGATAATCCAGCAAGATTGCCCGTTCCAATGATTGATTTACTTGCCGGCCATCAATTAAAAGAAGGTTTACTGATGGCTCTGATGAATCGTTATAAAACAGGAAATGGATCCATTGTGCGTGTCAATTTATTTGAAACTGCTATTGGAGCCTTGGCTAATCAGGCAAGCAATTACTTAATGAGTGATTTAGTTCCGAAAGCACAAGGAACTTTGCATCCCAATATTGCGCCTTACGGAGATTGCTTTTTATGTGCAGATAATAAGCCCTTAGTTTTGGCTATTGGAAGCGATGTGCAATTCAATAAATTACTTGTTTGCCTTGATCTTTCAGAATTAATCGATGATGAACGATTTTACACGAATCACAATCGCTTGAAAAACAGGACTGAATTAGCTAGTATTTTGAATGCTGCATTTAAAAAACAGGAGCGAGCCGTTTGGTTAAAACACTTTGAACAAAAGCAAATTCCTTGTGGCGCATTACTTAATCTGGAAGAAGTATTTCAAGGGAAGGCTTCGCAGTTTATTCAGGAATCGATTATAGAAAACACACCTACACGTGCGGTAAAAACGGTAAACTTCCGAATAGAACAATAAACCCGATATTCTGCTTATGTGCAAAATATCGGGTTCGTAATAATTTAAAATGTTCTTCGATTAGATTATGTCATCAAAGGAGATGTCTTGATCATCATTTTCCACATAAAATTCATCAGATACTTTGCGAACATTTTTAGCAACCTCGTTTCCTTTATCGTTTATCTCAACAGTAAATTCAACAGTATCACCATCATGAATTTCGTTAAAATCGCCTTCAATCACATCAAGATAATGGAAAAATAAATTGTTGGGTGGAAAAGCAACGAAACCATATCCACTTTTCATGTTCAGAGCTTTCGAAACTTTGGTTTCTCCTTTATCTACAATCTCTTTATAGCTTTTAGGAGCACTTTCCTGCGCAACAAAAAGTCCACTTACTAAATCTTCATAGTCGCCATCTTCGTTATCGATGAGTTCGTGCATGGCAATAGGATAGGTAACTTCGGCCAATAAATCCGGTGATGTCCGTGTGATAATTTCCCGGTTTGTATCGTCGGTGTATTCAAAATCCCAGCTAAGTACCATAACGCGCGTTCCCAATGTATTGACTTTTCGAATTAAAGGCACAAAATCCCCATCGGAAGTAATAAGAACTAGCACATCGTATTTCTTCAACCAGCATAATTCGAGGGCTTCCAATGCAAGCCAAACATCGATTCCTTTTTCTTCTTTGCGACCAGAACGATTTCGGAGAGGCAAATAATGTGTAACAACACCTTCCGACATCAACACATCATCGAATAAACGATCGTTGTATAATTGGTTACCACGTTGACTCGCATCATAGGCACTCATTCGACCTCTGAAATAATGTGCATCTACAACATGGCACAGGCTGTAATCCATCTGCATTTGACTTGCAATTTGCTGACGAATAAAACCATGAAGACCAGCAATACTTATTCTGCGGCGGCGATGATGGAAGTAGTTGTAATAATTACTAACATGCAGAAAATAATTTCCGTCGTAAAAAACGCCAACACGCACAACACCATTTCTTGGTTTTAACATAATATTTAAGTATTGATTTAATAGGTGATTGAAATCATAGTTAATGAATTGAAAAACGCGTGTTTAACAAGAATCAACATCCCTAATTAGAAAATATGTGCTAGTATAAAATGGATTAATCTGCCGAGCAAGCAGAATTGATAAGCATATAAAGTTTAATAATGGTATATGTAGATTAAATAAGATTAACGTAACGCTATTTTAAATTCTAAATACAAATATAAGAAAGAG
>CAXNGM010000306.1:0-3629 GCA_964201695.1 Bacteroidia bacterium
TCGAGTCGAATTCCATTTTGTATGAGTAGAACTCTATTGCTGTGTAATCCATGAATGATGGGCTTGGAGATCGTTGGGCCCGTTTGTAATGTAGAAACACCACTGGCTTCTTTCAAGATTTCACCCAATGGCTTTCCTGCGTTAGCTAGTAGTTGTGCATTATTTAAAGTCGTAGATGAAAGTGTCGAATTACCTGTTCGATCGATGTGATCGTCGTGGACTTCAAATTCATGCAATTGATGAACAGATTCTTTCATTAGCAGACTTATTTCTAAGTTATTGCTCAGAACAATGATGGTATCGAATGATTCGTGATTAATAGCTTGAACCCGAAGCGTATAAGTTCCTAAGCACAATTTACCAAACGAGGCTAACTGAGAATGTGAAATACTCCGATTAACTTCCGGTCCAAGAAGCGAAATAGCAAAATCCGATTGCCCTTTCTGTTTAATGCGAACATTGATTGTTAAATCACACGATTGTGCTTCTAGTTGCTGAGTAAAAAGAAGCTGAATTGTGAATATAATCAAACCTAATGTCCGCAAACAAACACATTGAATGCGATACATAGAATATTGAAATGAATTACCTAAAAGCTCGAATTGAGCATAAAAAACTAATGATTTAGGTAAATACTGGCGGACCTTTGTTGCATAAAAGGAAGGTTACGCCGTCAAATGCATCGAATTGATGTATTTCAAATACAGAGGAAGATATTTTTATAAATTCTAATGGAAGATGTAAATAACCTTCAAAATGTTTCACGAAATCGAACCCGCAACCATGGCAATGCTCTTTTTCTTGTTTGATGTGATTTTTATCTGAACAGTGTCCTTGGAAATTCGCACCTAATACATCGGTTATTTCACAGGATGTAAAATGGTGACGGTGATCAGCATGATCTTGAATACAGCGCTCTGAATCTGTTCTATGGTCGTGAATTTCAAACGCAGACAGAAATCGCAGGCAAAAAACTGCAAGCAAAATCAAGCTGAAAAGTTGTTTGTTATTCACAAAGCGAAGATAGGATGAAGATTTGAAAATTTGAAGATTATTTTGATGTGCTGATGTGATAATCCCGATAGCTATCGGGAGATGTGCTGATGGCTGATATGATTTGAAAATTTGAAGATTTGAAGATCCGAAAATAGGAGAAAACTAAGTTATTAATTAATGCTTGACATAATAATAAAGCAACTTAATATACTCATTGTTGACCATGATCAGTCCTTCTTCATTTGCCCACCAATTACTTTCTGAATAAGCATTGCTTGGACTTCCTCTCAAAACAAGCTGAATTCCTGCATCTTCAAACACATCCCGAAAAGCGTAATCGATACGGTTGGTGTGAAACTTATCCGAAACAACCATGATTTTCTTGAGGCCTTTTATTTTACAATACGCTAAAATGGCTTCACTCTCTTCGCGCGTGCTCGTTCCAATGTGCAGTACTTCAATTTGATTTTCCGGAATGCCCGCAACAAGAAGCTCCATTCTACTCAAACCGGCTTCGTCCGTACTATCGCCAACCACCAACAAAATTCGATGAACCGATTCTCCTGTACAAACAACCTTGGGCGCAAATCCTGCTTTTAACAAACGTGCCGATTCTAAAGCACGATCTTTGGGATTTCCACTCAAAACAAACAAGGCATCGCATTGACTTAATTCATCCTCCTGAATAAGGTAATTACCAAAAACGCGCATGATAGGTCGGCGAACAACATACGTCAATGATGCAGCAATCAGAAAACTCCCCAATATGATTACTGTTTTCCGCAAACCCTTTCTATTCTTCATAAAGCGAACATAGTATTTTTCGTTTAAATGAAGATTCATTCATATTTAATTTTGAACACAACACAATACATCACAGATAAAGCGTTTTATTGTACTTTCGCCATGCAGCAAGCAATCTATGTTTAAATTTTTTCTTTCATTAATTTCACTCATAATTATTTTCAATAATCTTGATGCTCAAGCACCTGCTAGAAAAGTAGTTCAGTTTTCGGGAGTGGTCGTTAGTGGCGATAGTTTGCAACCTGTTCCATATTCGAACATCATCACCAAAGGAACATACAGAGGAACAGTGAGTGACTATTATGGATTTTTCTCATTTGTGGCACAAGAAAATGATACCGTTGAATTTAGCAGTTTAGGTTTCAAAAAAGCATCATACATCATTCCAAGCAATTTACCTGAATCACGTTATTCAATTATCCAAGTTTTAAATAGAGATACCTTCGAATTGGCTACCACCGTTATTTATGCTTGGCCCACTCGAGAACAAATTTACGAGTACTTTTTAACTGCGCCTGTTCCTGATGATGATGTTGAACGTGCAAGAAAAAATTTAGCGCAAGAAAAAATTTCCGATATGGCCATCAATATGCCAATGGATGCCTCCATGAATTTCAGAAACAGTATGTCGAATTTTAATACCCGTTTGTATACAGCTGGACAAATTCCAATGAACAATTTGCTTAACCCAATTGCTTGGGCTAAGTTTGTTGAAGCATGGAAAAAAGGGGATTTTAAAAAGAAAAGTAATTGATAACCTGCGTGAATTTTCAAAGACATATAAAAGCGGGAATGAGGAATTTTTATCAACTTCTTCCGATACTTTTGATTTTATTTACATCGCTTTCTTTTGCTCAAACAGCAACAATTTCGGGGCGTGTAACCGGCGAACAAGGCAATTTAATTGCAGGGGTTGCTATTTTTAGAATCGGCGATATAAGTAATGCTGTTACATCTGACTCAGAAGGACGTTTTAAAATTACAGTTCCTGCCAATCAACAATTGAATCTGGTTTTTTACTTTACGGGCTTCGAATCAGACACCCTACCGCTACGATTAAATCCGAATGAAATTAAAATACTTGATCATTATTTAAGCAAGAAAATCCAAGACATTTCTGAATTTGAAGTTATTTCGAAAGGTGATCGAGAGACTGGTTTGCAACGATTAGACCCCTTAATTGTTAGCACATTGACAGGCCCAGGTGATGCCATTGCAATGACATTGAAAACCTTACCAGGTGTTTACTCAAACAATGAATTAAGTTCTCAATACTCAGTTCGTGGTGGTAATTACGATGAAAACCTTGTGTATGTAAACGATGTTGAAATATATCGTCCGTTTTTAGTTCGGGCTGGACAGCAAGAAGGATTAAGCTTTGCAAATCCTTCCATGGTGGAGAATCTCCGATTTTCTGCCGGTGGCTTTGAAGCTAAGTATGGTGATAAAATGTCCTCTGTGTTGGATATAACCTACAAGCGTCCCAAAGCTTTTGGAGGTTCCGCATCGGCAAGTATTTTAGGTGGGAATCTTCAGCTTGAAGGTGCTACTAAAAACTACCGTCTTTCGGGAATGATTGGAGCACGTTATAGAACAACGCAATATTTATTAAACAGTCTCGATGTTCAAGGGCAATACCGTCCTGCATTTACCGATGTGCAGGGTTATGTTCTTTATAATATAAGCGATGAATGGGACATCGATTTTTTAGGGAATTACGCGGTGAATAATTACCGAGTTTTTCCTCAAACCCAAACCACCGAATTCGGAACTATCAACCAGGCTCTCCAATTTAAAGTGTATTTTGATGGAAAAGAACAAAGTCGATT
>CAXNGM010000307.1:0-3619 GCA_964201695.1 Bacteroidia bacterium
AGGTAACATTCCAGGAGTGCGATGCCAGGGTTTGAATTCCGCCGGCTGTTAAGGTCAACACCTGATTGGCCGTATCAATTACATGTGTGTATTCGGCAGTACAAAAATCGAGATACTGGCAGCTTGAATCTACACAACCGGTGTTGAGGTTAGTCAACGTGTGGCAGATTTCGAGCGCGCTGGTATTTGCAGCCACAAACAAGCCGTTGTTGTTCACATTGAGCTGGTTGTTTGTATTTACGGTACCGTCGCTCATGTAGCTTGTAACAAGCCAGTTATGCTCAAACGATCCTTGGCCATACGTATAGGCCGAACTCACATTCAGATACGCGTTCGTTGGTAGATAATAATAGGTAAAGGCGGCATCGCACACTGGTACGATTGTGTCTGGGATGGTGATATCCTGACATTCGGTGGTATTACATCCCGATGACGTAATCATCAATTGCTGGCATATATTATACGTTGCGCCTGGAGTAACATAATACGTGGGAATCTCTGTGTTTTGGGTGGGGTTGGGAATGCCGGGCCCGTTGACCGTCCAGTAGTGGAGTTCGTTCATGTAGGCGGCAGGGAAATCAGCAGTGAGGGTAAGTCCGTACTGCTCGTTTAGTGCGTAGGTAAAACCTGCATCGCAATAAGGGAATGTATCGCAATTACTGGAAACGCATCCGTCTACGAATGTTAGTGTAAGGCAAACTTGCACATAATCGGGGGAATTAAAAGTGCTTCCTGCAAAGTAAGCCGATGAAGTAGAACTATAGCTACCCGATGATGTAGCTGTATCGTCTTCAAAAGTGGTTACTATCCAAGCATAAGATTGAATTCCAACAATCGAATCTGTCCAAAAGCGATATGTATTACCGTTTACAATATTCAGGGCGATTGGGGCAGAGCAGGTCTGGGCTTCAACAGCTATGCAAATAATCAAGAATAAAATGGAAGAAAGTATCTTTTTCATATCGTTTGATTTAGTGAAACAAATGTGATTCAATTCTATTCATAAAACAACAGTTCATTTCAAAATCCTTACGCATTCAAATTGCATTTTGATATTATTTATTCAATGAATACAATTAGAACAGCGTTTTTTTCTTTTTCATCCGAAATCTATTTTAAGGATTTATTGTTGATTCATTCGTGCTTGATTTGATTTACTTTTGCGGCAATGCTGTCGAGAATTGCTTCATACTTTCGCTACTGGATAAAATCCAAAGGGCCCAATCGGGTGCATTCTCCTTTTGTGTTTGATCTTTACACAAATACGATTCTGAGTGATAAGCAGTATTATGCATTTGCTTCCATCGAAAGAATAAGAGAGCAACTTCTAAAATCCGAACAAATTATTTCTGACCCTGATCCTGGCGCAGGCTCAAAGGGAGTTTTGAAAACCCGCAAAGTAAAAGTCATTGCTGCAAACAGTTTGCTTTCTCCAAAGCAAGGCCGCATTCTTTTCCGATTGATAGAGCACTTTCAACCGAAAGTAATTTTGGAATTGGGTAGCTCTTTGGGAATTTCTGCATTGTATCTAGCTAAAGCATCTCAAGGAGTTGTTCATACCATTGAAGGGCAAGAAAGCATTGCTAAAATTGCGAAGTCTGTCTTTAATAAAGGAAAAGTAGACACCATCCAGCTTCATGTTGGACTCTTTGAAGAGGTGCTTCCCGATTTACTCAAATCCTTAAAAAGCATTGACTTCTTATACATGGATGGAAATCATACTTATGAAGCAACACTCAGGTATTTCAATCAAATAAGGCCATACTTAAACGACAATTCCATCATCATAGTGGACGATATTCGTTGGAGTGTTCCGATGATGAACGCATGGGAATGGCTTTCTAAACAGGAAGATATTCATGTTAGTATCGACCTTCAAAAATTTGGCATCTTATTTTTTAGGAAGTCGCAAGTGAAAGAACATTTTATTCTCAGTATTTAATTGCTTTATTTTTTGTAGCTTCTTTAGGAAATACGTAGGTTTGAAATCCCATGAATACAACAACAAATGTGATTAAACTCCGGAACATTGTCCGGGATTTTAAACTGGGTGCCGAAACCATTCAGGTACTCCGATCAATCGATCTTGATATTAATCGAGGCGAATATGTTGCCCTGATGGGTCCATCTGGATCGGGTAAATCAACCTTGATGAATATTTTAGGTTGCCTCGACACACCCACTTCTGGCGAATATGAATTGAACGGTCAACAGGTTTCTAGCTTAAGCGACAACGAACTTGCCGAAATTCGGAATAAAGAAATTGGATTCATCTTTCAGACTTTTAATTTATTACCACGATCGACCGCCCTCGACAATGTGATTTTACCCTTAATTTATGCGGGTGAGAATAAAACAGATCGCGAAGCAAAAGCACGCAAGTCCCTCGACCAAGTAGGTTTGAGCGATCGTATTATGCACAAACCCAACGAACTTTCGGGTGGACAACGTCAACGTGTTGCTATTGCACGAGCATTGGTTAACTCACCTTCCATTTTACTTGCCGATGAACCAACAGGAAATCTCGATACCAAAACATCTATTGAGATTATGGGTTTATTGCACGAGATTCATGCGCAAGGAAATACGATCATCATTGTAACACACGAGGAAGATATTGCCCAACACGCTCACCGAATCATTCGTTTGCGCGATGGCATTGTAGAAAAAGACTATGTGAATGAAGATATTCGAGTGTATCAAAAAGCATAATACAGAAGTTTAATTCTTTTTATTAAAATGAAAATTTATACCCGTACCGGCGATTCCGGCGAAACATCGCTTCTTGGAGGAACACGCGTTCCGAAACATCATATTCGCATTGAAGCATACGGAACGCTCGATGAATTAAACTCTCACATCGGCTTGCTTCGTGACCAGGAAATTAGCGAAGACTCGAAGATTCAACTTCTTGAAGTACAAGACCGTTTGTTTACACTCGGCTCTCACCTGGCTTCTGATCCTGAAAAAAGTAAAGCTAAAATCCCGGCAATACACGAAAATGATGTGCTCTTTTTAGAGAATGCCATTGATGCAATGAACGAAACACTGCCCGAAATGCGGAGTTTCATATTGCCTGGCGGACATTCAGTAGTTTCAATTTGCCATATTGCACGTTGCGTGTGCAGAAGAGCGGAACGGAATATTGTTCATCTATCCGAAATCAGTTTGGTGGAGGAAATTATTGTTCGTTATATCAACAGATTGTCCGATTACCTTTTCGTTTTGTCTCGAAAAATCAGCGCCGATCTTCACGCTATTGAGACGCTTTGGAAGCCTCGCATGGACTGATCCATTTTTTATTTAACGATACGTTTTGTGTTAATCAAACGTTAAAACTTTAATTTGCTGTTGAACAGGCAATTAATTTATTCACCTTTTGGTTGATTGTGTTTCCTTATTTCTATTTTTGCGGAAAGTTGATAATGAATACTGAAAAAGCAGTTTTTATCTTCTGAAACTTATAATACATTCAAATTATGTACTGGACACTAGAACTAGCCTCTTACTTAGAAGATGCACCTTGGCCTGCAACCAAAGACGAGTTGATTGACTTTGGAATTCGTTCAGGTGCTCCTTTGGAAGTAATTGAGAACTTACAAGAAATTGAAGATGAAGG
>CAXNGM010000308.1:0-3610 GCA_964201695.1 Bacteroidia bacterium
AATAGACCTTGGTTTTTCAAATGAAGCGTAACCAAAGTAATCATTGTTAAAGCACTTACAAAGAAACCAGCAAAAGTATACCATCCGAATAGTGTACTAAACCAATGCGTATCGATTGACATAATCCAATCCCAAGCAGAAGTAGATGAAGTAACAGCGAAGAAAACTAAAAACCAAGCGGCTAAACTCTGACTGCTTTTCCAATTGGAAACATCTAAATTTTGCTCTTCCATTTGTGATTTTTTCATAAAAGCACGAAGAAACAAAATCCAACCTCCTAGATAAACAAGGGTACGAATTATAAAAAATGGAGCATTTAAAAAACTGCTTTTTCCAGCAATAATTTCATCGTAATGATGTCCATGATTAAGAGATGCATCTGTAACTTCTGGATCAGCCCAATGATAAATATGATTAAAATGCAATGCAGATAAAATCGTAACAATTGCCATAAATGCTGCACCTACAGGTAAGTAACTAGCAACGGCTTCCATTGGACGTTTAACAACTGCCGACCAACCTGCTTCTGCTGCATATTGAACCGCCATAAAAAATAAGGCGCCCAATGAAATGGCCATGAAGAAAAAAGAATTAAGCAGAAGGCTTGGCCAAACACGATGCGAATCTGCAATAAATCCACCAACAATACTTATCACTCCAATAGCGATTAGTACAAAGCAAATGTTACGTGTTTTAGATGTGAAGATATAATAGTTCATTTTACCTGTAATTATTAATTTGTGTCAGGTGCTTACTTCTTGTCTGTAGGTTTTGTTGAAGGAGCTGAGGCACTTTTCATAGTAGAAGAAGATTGAGTAGAATCTGCCGCAGGAGCGGAAGTTCCTAAACCATCTGCTCTAAGTTTTTGAACCCAACGTACTACTTGCCAACGTTCATTGTAATTGATTTGAGATGCATGAGAGCCCATCATGTTTTTACCATAGTATAATGTATGATACATTTTACCTTCAGGAAGATCTTTGATAGTTGCACCATAATATGAAGGAACTCCAGCATACTTTTCTAGTTGAACTAAAATACCATTACCGTCACCTTTTTCACCATGACAATGAATACAAAAGTTTTTGTAAATCTTTTCACCTTTTGCGACGTTTTCAGGTGTGTTTTCAATTGGATTTTTTAATCCTAAACCAGCTGCTTCGTATCCTTCGTTAGTATTAGGAAATCCATAAGGTTCGAAAAAAGGCAAGGTTTCTTCGTTGAATCGAGGTACAGATCCCAAAACCGGTTTTTGAGAGGCTAAGCCGTCCTTAAAAACGGAATTTCCCCCGTAAGCTTCTAATGCTGGCCCTCGGTACATGTCAGGAGCATACTCAACACCTGGACTCAATGGATTCTTAGAGCAAGATGTAATTATTAAGCAAGCTAGTAAAGTAGCTGTTAATGTTGAAAATATTGATCGGGCGTTCATAGTCATTTGTGAAACCTCCTTAATTCAATTCTTTGTGGTTGATTTCAATTGCTCCAGTGTTACGAAGTGTTGAAAGAATTTCGTCTTCAGATACTCGCTTATTTTCGGATGATTGAATTTCCATGATAAACTTATCATCGGTTGAGCGAATGTCTGGATTGTGTGGCTTGCGACCTGGATAAAGTTTATTTACTAATAAGTAACTTATTACCATTCCGTGAGCAGCACAAAATACGGTAAGCTCAAAAGTAACTGGAATAAAAGCTGGAAAATTTTGCAGCCAAGTAAAGTTTGGTTTACCTCCGATGTTCATTGGCCAATCTGAAATTAACATATACCAAGTCATCCAGATTGCGAATGAAGTTCCAAACATTCCATAAAAGAATGCGAAATTTGATAAACGTGTTGGTTTTATACCTATTACAGGGTCTAAGCCGTGAATAGGAAATGGAGAAAATACATCTTTGATCCGGACACCTTTACTTGTAAGTGCTTTTGCACTTTCGAGAAGCACTTCCTCGTCATCAAATACTCCGTAAATTACTTTTTTGCTCATAACGGATTAATGCTTGGCTTGTTTAGGATTTTCGCTTGTTGATTTCAAAATAGTTTTCAACTCACTTAATGCAATTACAGGGAATGTTCTTGAGAACAATAAGAACAAGGTGAAAAATATTCCAATTGTACCAATGAAAATTCCAATATCTACGAATGTTGGGTGAAACATCGTCCAACTTGATGGAAGATAATCGCGATGCAATGATGTAACGATAATTACAAATCGTTCGAACCACATTCCAATATTTACGAAAATAGAGATGATGAATGTTGCAATAAAACTCTTACGAATTTTCTTAAACCAAAATAGCTGAGGTGTAATAACATTACATGTCATCATTGACCAGTATGACCACCAATAAGGTCCCGTTGCACGATTTAAAAATGCATATTGTTCGTATTCAACACCTGAATACCATGAAGTAAATAATTCGGTTAGATATGCAACACCAACGATTGAACCGGTCAGAATAATAATCTTATTCATCAATTCAATATGTTGAATGGTGATGTAATCTTCTAAGTGAAGCACTTTACGCATAATAATTAACAACGTAAGTACCATGGCAAATCCAGAGAAAATTGCACCCGCAACAAAGTAGGGAGGGAAAATGGTTGTATGCCAACCTGGAATTACTGATGTAGCAAAGTCCATGGATACAATGGTGTGAACAGATAGTACCAAGGGCGTAGAAAGACCTGCGAGTACTAATGAAACTTCTTCAAATCGAGACCATTGTTTTGCCGAACCACTCCATCCAAAACTAAGAATGTTGTATATTTTTCTCATTCTAGGTTTCATCTGACGATCACGAACTGTTGCAAAGTCAGGAATTAATCCAGTATACCAAAATACAAGTGATACAGAAAAATAAGTAGAGATGGCGAATACATCCCAAAGTAAGGGTGAGTTAAAGTTAACCCATAAAGATCCAAATGTATTTGGAAGTGGAAGTACCCAATATGCAACCCAAACACGCCCCATGTGCATTACTGGAAATAATGCCGCACAAATTACAGCGAAAATCGTCATCGCTTCTGCAGAACGGTTGATAGACATTCTCCAACGTTGACGAAATAAAAGGAGTACGGCAGAAATCAATGTACCAGCGTGACCAATACCTACCCACCATACGAAATTGGTAATATCCCAAGCCCAACCAACGGTTTTATTATTACCCCAAACTCCAATTCCAGTTCCAATAGTGTAAGCAAAACATCCTACACCCCAGAGAGCAAGTAAAGATGCGATTGTAAAAACTATTTTAAATAGTCTACTTGCTTTTCCCTCAATAGGCCTTGATATATCCTCTGAAATTTGGTGATATGTTTTCTCACCTAAAATTAAGGGTTGTCTTACTGTGGCTGATGAATGATGTTCCATATCTTCTCGATGCTGTGGCGAATAAATTAAGCCTCGTTGGCAGATTTGTTACGAATTTTAGTCAGGTAGAATACTGATGGTTGTGTTCCTACTTCCTCTAGAAGTTGATACTTACGTTCATTATTCCATGCCTTACGCACTTCCGATTGTTGATCATTGAAATCTCCAAAAGTAATTGCATTTGTAGGGCAAGCTTGCTGACAAGCTGTTTTAATTGAACCATCTTTTGGACGGCT
>CAXNGM010000309.1:0-3595 GCA_964201695.1 Bacteroidia bacterium
ATTAGAAACTGTTGTTGCATTTAATGTTGCATCTACAATTGTTCCCGAACCGCTAACCAGACTCCAAGTTCCTGTTCCAATAACAGGGACATTTGCATTAATCGAAGCAATATCGGCACACAACGTTTGATCTGCTCCGGCTTGCGAAAAAGATGGTGCATTTATTCGTGTTATAGAAACGGTATCGTCCGAAATACAATCCGTTCCGTTCAAAATGGCCCATCTAAAAACACTGGTTCCAACATCGATTCCTGTTACATTGGTAGATGCCGAACCCGACGAAGCAATTATTCCTGTTCCGCTTAATAAGGTCCATGTTCCTGTTCCAATATTTGGAATATTGCCTTGAAGTGCTGTATTGTCCTCACAAATTGTTTGATCGCTTCCGGCGTTGGCTAGGGTTGGCTGTGGAACTTCGTTAATTGTAATGGTTGAAGTTGCCAAACATTGAGCATTGTCTTTTACGGTAACCGAATATACTCCCGAGCTGTTTGCCGAGACAGTATCGCTTATTACCGTTGAATTATCAGGTAGCGTCCACGTGTAAACCGCCGAACTTAAACCTGCCGTACTGCTAACATTAACCGTAATATCAGATGACCCGCCTTCACAGAAAGTTGCCGATGGAGGAGTAAATCCAGAAATCGCTAAATCACCAAACGGACAACAATTGATATTGGAAACCGAAACAACATTGTCGGCGAAATTACACTCTGGAATTGTACTTAGAGGAAAGTTGAATGGTGCAATATTACTTCCGTCGTCATTTAAAATGACAAATAAGTTAAATGGTTTGGGAAGAGCGGCAATGTCGAGAGAATAAGAAATTGTTTCTGTTTCTCCTGGATTTAGCGTTAGAGCTGATGCATTGGGGCCTGTTAAAACCGCAATAGGTGTAGCAGCCGAACTAAAAGGGTTTCCTGCATAGAAACGAATGGGGTATCCTGAATCGGAAGGAGCTGCTCCAACATTTTCGATAATCAAAGAAAGATCGTATTGAGCAGAGCCGTTACACGTATTGTTTTGAATTGATAACTCAACATCGGAAGCTGGGTAAACGGGGCAACCTTCTTGCGTTAGAAAAGTAGCTTGGGTTAAAAAGCTGTTGAATGGACGGTTTTCGCTACACGTAAAATAAGGGCACGTTACAGTACTTAACAACACTTGATGCTGTTGCTGTTGAAGAGGAATACTTAAATTATTGTTGATGTTAACATTGAAGTAATTGAACTGATTCCAGATGCTTCGGCAAGGGGCCCAAGCTTGGCCGGAAGCCGAAAAGACATTTATTTTTCCCAATGAAACTCCGCTTGTTGCGCAACTCACGCAAATTTCGGCTTGACCATCGCCATCAACATCGGCCACTACAGGCATTTCAGATCCAGTTCCAGAGCTACACGGATTTGTTCCAACGGTTACAGGAGCGCTACCGCTACCATCGATAATTCTCAAATTGGATTCATCTCGGTATACTAGTTCTTGCGTTCCATCTTGATTAAAATCGAACATGGTAATTCCAGTAAAGCCAGATGCATCGGTTGTAATCAAGGTCCATTTGGAAGCAAGCGTTGCAGATTCATCATAATCTAAAGCATACACGCGGCGCGATCGTGTGACACCAATTTCAGGACTACAATCTTTGTCCATGTCACCAATAAAAGGAACCCCAATCCAATTTCCACCTGTGTTAGCGAGCGTTGTGGATGCTATCAAATAAGGAGAACCATTGCCCGGATTCCAAACATATAAGGTTGCAGTAGATCCTTCTGAAGCAACAACTAAATCAAGATTCCCATCCAAATCGATATCGGCCAACGAGGTGTATCCATCAGCAAAAAGTGGCAATACAATAGGGCTCATAGAATTTCCCGATGTTCCGTTTGTATTGGTAATGGTAACATTGTAAACCGTATTTCCGCAAGCCAATTCCAATCCAGCGTTTGTTGTTAAATTAGCTGCAATCGGGTTTGCAACATCGCCCCAAGGTTGGTTCGTCATAATTGCTTTGCCTCCAGCAGCGCCCCCTTCAACAAGAAAAACACCCGTTAGCGCGTTAAAAACTTGGTTATACACATAGACTTCGGGAATACCATCGTAGTTAAAATCAGCTAGTCCCACAGAACTTCCAAATCGTGCTATTCCGGCATATCCATATTGCACATTCGATTTCCACTTCAGTGCTCCGGTATGTTCATAACAATATAAGTATCGGCGATCTGCCAAGGCATTATCGGTATGATCAATAGAAGCTATAAATATTTCACCAAATCCGTCGCCATCAACATCGGCAATTGCAATAGGGTTGGGCCCAACCCAAGCCATAAACGGAGTCGTGATTGTAAGTTCGGTTGCCCCTGTTGCACCACTTATGACAAGTAAATCTTTTGATCTTCTAGGGTCTGAAGTAACCAAACCATTGCTCGACATTATCACCACTTCAGGTACATCGTCATTATCGATATCTGCAACAAGTGGAGTTTGGTAGTTAGGAACAATCTCCTCGCTTGTCCATTGGGTTGTAAAGTTTAATGGCCCACCCGGAACTGCGTATTCACAAGAGGGAAGACAAAGAAGTGTTTCGTCATCACAAGGACAATCTGGATCGAAAACATCTACTAAATTATCTCCATCATCATCAATTCCGTTGTCGCAGATTTCTTGTGAGAAGCCGTTTAAACTTAAAAGCAGGAAGAAAAACAGAAGGATTCTCAATTTTGGGAACTGAACTCGTTTATTTGGAGCTGATGTGGTGTGTACATTTCCATTCATAAGCATCAATATTTTAGAATCTGTAATCAATTTACTCGCGATTTCTTTCGGTGGTAAACTGTTTGATTACTCATTCAAATTTGATGGTTTGCACATAGCTCTATAGTATGTTTGCAGTAAACTTGTTAATGAACAATTGTTGAAAACCCTGAAATTCAATTCGTCCAAAAAACAATAACGCAAACACATTCAGATTTTTGGGAATCTTCAATGCCTTTGAGGCTATTCAAAGTTGCATGTTGGGCTATTGCTGTAATCACTCCTCTTTACCTGATTTTTTAACATGTTTTGGCTTCCGCTTATATGCTTTTTCAGAGGGCTCAACTTTTACAGGGGGAATGGGGCCCAAAGTTTCGCGGGTGATTTTTTTAAGATGCTTTAAGGTTTCTTTTTTCATACTCCCCAAAAATTAGAACACCATAAATTCTTGTGGATCAATGGGCTTACCATCATACCATAATTCGAAATGCAAATGCGGCGAAGTGCTTAACTCACCTGAATTACCTGTAATGGCAATTGCCTCGCCAGCTTTCACTTTTTCGCCTTCTTTCTTAAGTAAAACAGCATTGTGTTTATACAAGGAAACCAAATTGTTGGCATGTTGAATTTGAATAACATGACCTGTTTCGATCGTCCAACCAGAAAAAATAACGGTGCCATCTAAGATCGATTTAACCGCTTCGTTTTTCGGCGCAACCACGTCTATTCCATAATGCTTTAGCGCGGGATTAAAACTTGTTGTTACTTTCCCTTTCAATGGAGTAAAAAAATAATAATTGCTAATCTCGCTCATGTATGAATCGCTGATTGCATTATTTAAGTTGTA
>CAXNGM010000310.1:0-3565 GCA_964201695.1 Bacteroidia bacterium
TCTGTGCGTTGCCTCAGGGATTAATTTATTTGATAATTTGATTAGTCCCAGCGCAGCGGGCATTTTATTTTGAGAAAAGGGATTAATGAAAATCAAGTAAAGTCAATAATAAAAAACCAACGAAACGCTAACAGCGCACAAGCGCAACCTGAAAAGGGTATGCGCCTGTGCGCGGCACGTTATAGGGCATTTTAAAACGGCCGTACAATACGAAATAATCACACAGCAATAATGATAATATCAGGACGAAAAATGAAAATTACAAAAGCAATTTTGGCAACGGGAATTTTCCTAATAATAATGACATCGACTTTTGCTCAGACAAAAGAACAAAAAGTAGTTGCCGTAGAAAGTCAGAAAGCAATTATAGATAAATTAGCTAATGAAATTCGCGAACGTTACCTTTTTAAAAATGTCGGACAATCATTATTTGACACTTTAAAAGTATATAAAGGCAAAATAAAAGAAACAGTTTCAGTTTCTGATTTTTCCGAAAAAATAACATCAATATTAAGAATAAAGAGCAACGACTCTCATCTTATGTTTTATTATGATTCACTAAAGTTTGAATCCTACCTTTTAGACGAAAGAGAAAAGAGAAAATTGGAATTTGAAAGAGAGAAAAATATAAATTTTGGTTTTACAAAAGTTGAAATATTAGAAGCAAATTTAGGGTATATTCAAATGGTAAAGTTCTCTGACTTTTCTGACGATGTAGCAAAAAAGAAAATTGCCTCAATAATGAATTTTGTTCAACATACAAATGCTTTAATAATTGACTTACGATTTAACTCAGGTGGACAAGGCGAGACAATTGATCTCTTTAGTTCATATTTTTTATCAAATAAAGGAACAACCATAAATAATTCAGACCAATATATAAACAAACCCATTTATATTTTAACCAGCAACGGAACTTTTTCTGCGGCTGAGAAATTTACGAGTTTGTTGCAAGAAAGCAAAAGAGCTATCGTAATCGGTGAAAAAACAATTGGAGGCGGTCATAGCGGAAGAAGTGTTTCTATTTTAGACGGTTTCCTTGCATTTATTCCGACAGGTGGCGAAAATGACCCATTAGAAAATATAGGTGTTACACCTGATTATCCAATCAAAGAATCCGAAACTTTAATCTATGCAAAATACCTATACTTTAAAAGTTTAAAAAGTGAAACATATAGTGAAGAATATGCTAAAACTTTATGGTATATGGAAAATTGTAAATATCTAATGAAGATAGACAATGATGATGTTGACATTTTTAAAAGTGAATTTGTTGGTGAATATGAGGGAAATAGAACAATTATTTTAAAGGATAACAAACCATTTTTAAGCACTAAAAATAATTCTTATCCTCTTGTTCAAATAAATATGCAAGAATTCATTATTGACGGGGATGATTATTTTGGAAAAGGAAATAGTAGAATATTATTTAACTCAGACAAAAGCAAACCGGGCATTGAGCACAGAGTTTTTGTTAATGATAAAATAAATAGTAAATATTTCAACAAAAAATGATAATAATGGCAATTCGATTAGAGAAAAAACGCCCTATAACAGCGTGCAAGCGCCATAACCCTGCCGCAGGCGCAACACAGGGTTACGATCGCCTGCACGCGAAACGTTAGTGGTAATGCTAAATAGCGATTTCCATAGAAGACAATAATAAATTAACAGACAATTATGACCAAACACATTATAGTACTTTTTTTCATTTTAAGTTCGACAACCTTAATTGCTCAATCTAAAGAAATAAAATCTATAGATTCACTATTGAACTTATGCATAAAAAATAGTTGTTTTAATGGTGACATATTAATAACCGAAAACAATTCTGTATTTTATAAAAGTACAATTGGTTACAGAGATAATTCAAAAAACGATTTGTTAAAACCTAATTCTCTTTTTAATATTGCTTCTATATCCAAGCCATTTACAGCAACAGCAATTTTGCAGTTACAAGAAAAAAAGCTTCTTAATATCAACGATAAAGTAGTAAAATATATTCCAAATTTTCCATACTCAGATATTTGTATAAATCATCTTTTATCTCATACTTCAGGGTTATCAGCAAACATTGACTTTCTCAACGAAGAAGACAATCAGAAAATAATTACAAATGATAGTATCATAAGTCTTTTAATAAAATACGAACCTAATTTGGAATTCAAACCAGGAGAAAAATGGGCTTACTCAAATCTCGGTTACGATATATTGGCAGTTATTGTAGAAACTGTGAGTAATTTGAAGTTTGATGTATATATGCAAAAAAATGTATTTCGGCCAGCAGGTATGAAAAGAACATTTATTCCAAGATCAGCAAACGTCAGCAATTGGCTTCCAAAAAAACTAAAAGAAAGCGATCTCGCATTGCCACATAATTACGAAGATCTTTCTGCTTGTAATCTGAGAAATATCTATGCCATAACCTGTAATTCTAAGCAGTATTATTATGGGTCATCACATATTTACACTACTGTCTATGACTTAGAAAAATTTAATAAAGCCCTCGCTTGTAATATCATTCTAAGTAAAGAAAGTCAAGTTCTAGCATATACACCTTTCAAATTAAACGATGGTAGTTTTGCAATTCATGATTTAGCTCCCATTGAATCTTATTATGGTTTAGGCTGGGAGATTTCAATGGATACAACTTATGGGAAAATAATATGGCATAAAGGCAGAAGCGGAGGAACAAGAGCAGTTTTTCTAAGAAATATTGATAAAAATCAAACGGTAACATTTCTTGATAATAATGATAATTGGAATACAGATTTAAAAGCGGTGGCGTGTTTAAAAATTATAAATCACTTACCTTATAAAAATCCACTTAAGAAATCATTGGTTCAAAAATTTGCTTGTGAACTTACTTCCATAGGTTTTGAAGAAGCATCAAAGGAATTTATGAGGCTGAAAGAAATGGAAAGTCAAAATTATTTCATTTCAATAGATGAGTTGAATGAATTAGCTTCATTATTGGTGTCAAAAGACAAACTAAAAGATGCCCTATCAGTGAGCCAACTGTGCAATGAATTATTTCCAAATGATTGGACAACCTTATTATTATTAGGAGATTTGTTTTTGAAAAATAATCAAGAAGGTGAAGCCCTAATTTATTACAAGCAAGCAGTGTCGTTTTTTAGTAATATTGAGGAGGAGCAAATTTCCTTATTAGGTGCAATAGGTTCTCAATTCATAGAAGCAAGTCGATTAAACGATGCTGAACTAGTATTAAATCTCAACACAGAGATATTTCCAAATGATTGCAATTCATATGACAACTATGCTTTCATACTTGATAAAAATAATAAGCTCGAACTTGCGATTTCTGTTCAAGAAAAAGCTGTTGCCTTGGCAATAGAACAAAACCATAAATTACTAAAACCGCTACAAGAAAATTTAGAAAAATTAAAAATTAAAAAAAGCACTAACCACTAACAGCACCTACAAGAAATTGGCGGTTCAGTGGTTAAATGAAGCTTTGTGCTTCGGCTCAAGTTCATTGGTGGTAGACAGTTTTGTGCTTCGAAATCGCCAACTTCTTGTAGCTGCAAACCGTTAGAGGTAA
>CAXNGM010000311.1:0-3564 GCA_964201695.1 Bacteroidia bacterium
AATATTGTTTTGATTGACATGATGTCCATTTGCATCTTTAAACCAATAACTATGATGAAATGAATTTACATCTTCCAATACCGTTTCAGCGTTAGGATTTGAACCTATCCATTCATATTCAACAAGATCACGAATCACCTTAGAATCTCTCTTAGAATGCTCTTTTCGTTCTTCTTCAAGCCATTCGCCTGGTTTAGAAAAATCTTTTTTTCTATGTTCTTTTAATTCCTCATTTCTAAATTCGGCAATTTCATCGAATTGAATTTCTCGCATTCGAATAGAAAATCCATTAGAATATACTAAATAGTCTTCGTTATTTCCATCATATACATAGCGAGGTAACTGATTAGTTTGCGATTTAAAATGATTGAACTGATTTTTATTTTCAACAAAACCTCTGTTTTCAGATGGTGAGTGGTTCCAATTTTGAGCGTCTATTGATGTATTAAACACTAATAAAAAACTCAAAAAAAATAAACGGTAAGCGTTACCCATATATTTATAAATCGAAATGTAAAAATCAAATATAATGGATTATTTAAATTTATCCATAAAATCAATTTTACAAGATGAATTCTATAATGAATGACATTTATACATTTTTGATTAAAATTTAGTTCGAATTAAATTTCACACAAATCAAACTGAATTATGTGAAATGAAAAATCCCTTTACGGATTGAAATCCGTAAAGGGAAAACTATTCTTTCGATCTAAGTATTATTGTTGGATATCAAAAATCAACTCACATCAATATCCCAATTTTTAAGGACTTTATTCTTCTCATTCACCACACGAACAACATATTTCCCAGTTTGGAACTGACCTATATTAATTCCAATGGGAATGGAGGTATTTCCAGCAGGTTGGTTTACATACAATTCAACGGTATTCATAACATTACCCTGTGTATCGGTAATTTGTACCGCTAAATTTTCACGTTCCGGATTATAAAACTGTAATACACCGGATGCATTAATGGGTCTGCCAGAAAACTCCATTTGATCGCCACTTGCGGCAGCTTCATATTTAATTTTATACCAGCTTGATTTAATTCCTTCGAGCTGACAAATTAAATTAGTTACTTTTTGCTCTGTTAAGCTATCGTCGACTTCCGAATATATAGAACCAATTTGATGCTTATTCGTAAAATGCCACACAACATTTTGATAGAAACTATTTGAAACTACTTTTTCATCATTCATGGTGTGCAATGTTTTAATTAAAAAATCACTTCCCATTTTAGTTTCTACAAAGTTCAATCCTTCTTTAGGGCTGCCAGCTGAACTATTACCACAAACAGCTTCTACCCAAATATCTTTTTCTTCTTCTGGGTCTAAACGAATTGCAACAGGTCGAGTAACTACAAACGGCTGCACATTTCCACTAACGGGCATAAAAATTCTTCCCGACTCCAGGTTAACCGCTAAATTCTCTTTTTTACGATTTTTCAAGTGTAATTTCATTCTTCTATTACCACTGTGCTTCGCTTCTACTTTGAATTCAACAAAGCGTTTTTTCAATGCATCACCAAATTGAATTGATTGAGCTTGCATGTTCAAACTGATCCCCAGCATGATCAATGCTATAATTGATTTAGTTTTCATGGTTTATTTAGTTTGATTGGTTAGTACAGTTAATTCTAATTTATCAGATTTCAATTTTGCAAGACGGTAGCCATTATCCTGGGGTTCATCAGTAAGATCTACTAAAGCACCAACTAGAAATTCCTTTTTCGATAATTTGCCATTTTCTTCGAGTGTTAATTGTATTCGTCCATTAAATTGCAAATCACTAGTAGGAATTTTAATTTCCTCAATGGATTTTTCGAATGATTGATGAAAAACAGCACTCGGAAATTGTTGAGAAAAATGAACCTCTTTAATTTTCACATCGCCAAATGTTTTTAATTCTATTCCTTTTTCCGGACTTTTCCTTTGTTCGAAATAGGCATAAGTACCAGGGCATTTAACAAGAACAGTATAGCCAGATCCACCCAAACTGAACGTTGTTTTTTGGGGTGTCTCTACTTTTACCCAGCAGTTCTTTGCAGCATGCCACATATACCAACCTGCATTTTCATATTCTTTTTTACTTTCCATAGGAAGATTCACTCGAAATCCTTTATCATAGCAACGTTTCGAATGGATTTTAACATCCAGGGCTGAAATTAATATCATTGACTGTCCCTTTTCATTTATCGTATTAAACGATTCATCTATTTCAGAAAAATCTATTTTCCGATATTCAATTTTAGGAGTATCGCCTTGTGCAATAAGCAACACAGGAAATAGAAGGTTAATTAACATTGTATATTTCATGATTTCCAATTTTAGAGGTGTAATTAAAACGGATATTCAAATTGTTAAAGAGATTAACTTTTAATTCATTTCACATTTTTAGCGTGAAACATACATATTACTTTTATCGATTAGATTAATTAAACCCGCATTAGAAGGAAGTTGACCATGAAAGAAGGGGCGTAATTGATTATTACTTTCCCATTTTTTAGTTGAAGCTGTTTTATTAAAACACTCTTTCATAGAAATATTAATCACCTCCGACTCCTCTCCTCGTTCGCTTATAAACCTTGCTAGAATTGAATATTCTGACATCTCTCCTTCGTGGCTTGCAATCATAGCTTTTCCACCCATAACAATTTCGGCAGGATACATTAATGAGTCATTGCGCATTACAAAAGCTTCAATTATTCCGGAATTTTCAGGTGCTAGGATAAGTTCATTTTTAATCTTTTTGGGCACTCTACTAATTCGGTAATTACCCGATTTTTTTATATGTAATGAGAAATAATTTAGTCCATTTAATTTCTCATTAGTAATTTGATTTGAATTTAATTTCATCCAGCATTGAGTATCATCTTGATATTTCTCAAGAATTAATTCTTTATCAGAAACTTTTTCTTTAAAGGGAATTAGAACATTCTGATTTTCATTTCCGTAATTTTTAAAATTCAAATTCTTTAAAACATCAATTTCATCATTTCTAATTTCAGAAAGGAAAGTTCTCTTTGTTTGCAATCGAACTTCAGAAATGGAATCATTGGAAATATAATCGCAAAAAGGCATTCTAATTAACTCCCCCCTTACCATTTGAATTAAAGTATCCCTCTGGCATTCGGGATTACTAACTAAATTTGCTGCACTGAAATTTTTATATTTTATTGGATAAAATCGAATAACTATTGCGAATTGATCGGGGTCTAACTGCAACTTTTTTTGTTCGCTTTGTTCTCCGATACGATTCGTTTCAATTAACTCAATTTGAACACCTTCCTCTAAAAGAAAGTCTTCTATTTCTTTTATTCTTTGTTGATTAATTAAAGAAAGTTCACGGCCAGAAGAATAATCTGGAATGTAGATTTTAATTTTTAATGCTCGAATTATTTCGGGATTTACCGAATAGATACTTTCGCGCGAATAATCTAAAATGTTATCTGTATTCTTTTCGAAAGCAATATGAAGGGTATCATAAACTGCTCTGGTTGGCTCGGGATCTCCTGAAACAAGAGCTATTCCCGTTAGTATTAAATGAAACATAGACAGCA
>CAXNGM010000312.1:0-3557 GCA_964201695.1 Bacteroidia bacterium
TATCAATATGCTGGAGAGTGGCCATCCATCATGACCATGCGAACCACATTTGCATTACTCGGAAAACAAAGCGATTCATACGATTCCAATTGTTTTTCCACTTCGTCAATTCATAATTCACTTGCTGCTGCATTCATCATTCGCCCCGATTTAAAAGGAATTCCTCCGATGCTCGATGCGGCAATTATTCGAATCAGCGATTTTTATGAAGGCGAAGGTTTCAACTTTTGGCCCAAATTATTACCCAAAGGCCGTCTTTATATGTTTCATCAAAACAAGACTAGCGGTTTGGTTCGAAGACCGATTCGCTATCCTTTAAATTCTCCATATATAAGAAAAGCAGCCAATGTTGCAAACGATAACGATGATAGTGCTCAAGGATATACCGCTTTCATTTATTATAGCAAAGTGCGCAAAATACTTGGAGCGAAAAACGATTTCACCATTCGATTATCTCCTATTTTAGGAGCATGGAGAGATACCGCTCGATATTCTCAACATTATTATAACATCATACATTTCGACAAAAGGGAGAGTGGAGCATATCTTACTTGGAGAGCATTAGAAGCACCATTTCCTTCGTGGAACATTCCTCGGTTACTTGTTAATAATTCACTTTTCCTAACCCCTTTTAGCACATTGTACCCATATGCTTTTCAATCATATATTCCATACGGAGCCAATGATGTTGATGCGATTGTTAACGCAAATATATTATCGGCATTTGGAGAAAATTCAGAATTCGATGCAACCGGTATAAAACAATCAGCATTATACATTGAACGGAAAGCAAAACGCAAGGATTGGAGCAGAGCCGGGATCTATTATCCGAATCGCTACCATTTTCATTACGCAACTTTAAGAGCATGGTCAAAAGGAATCTCGGATCTCAATCAGACGGCGGAATTCATGAAACAACATTTAAAAGAATCCCAACATCCTGATGGTTCGTTCACTTCTCGAAAAATTGTGAATCAGCATGATATTATTCAGTCAACTGCTTACGCTCTAAATGCAATGCTCCGATTTGGAGACCCTCGTATTACTGGATTTACTGATCAAATTGTTAAAGCTATACGTTATTTATTCAAACATGGATCTTATACAAACAACCAATTATGTTGGGACGGAGGTGTGTTTTTTTCGGGAGGAACCGTTATCCGAAATACATTATATTGGAAATCGGATGTTTATACTACTGCTTTGATGCTTGAATCACTCGTTATTTATCAAGATTATATAATTAAACAGTCATATAATAAGGAATAAAAACAATAGAATTGATTAGATTTGCATTGTGAATTCATTCCGATTATCGTTTACTTTAATTTTTTCTTTTTTTCTTTTAAATTTAGCAAACAACAATGCTCAAATTATAGAAGAGATTAACGTTGGTAGTGACATAGATAGTAGCTATTATGATGTTTACCAATTGGCAGAAGGAGATATCTGGTTAGGTGGAGAGTTTGGTGTTTTAAAAAGGATGCGAACCGATGGAACAATTCAATCCATTTCTTATCCTAATTCAGGTTCAAACATCCTCAAATTCTTTCGAATCGGTGATTTTTTATATATCGCTGCCGATCACGGAACAATTTATAAATACAATCTGATTACTGAGTATTTTAGCAAAACGGAATTCCCCAATTTCAAGAATCGTTGCTTTTATGATTTATCGTATAACAATGCCGGAAAATTGATTGTCTGTGGTGGAAGCAGTGGAATTGGTCGGGGGAAAATGCGAATACCCATGGGTTTTGTGGCTAGTATTGATACATCATTAACTCAAGAGCCCGAAGTAATTTGGAAAAATTCCCGGAAGTTTGTCTGGGCACTAAGCCAAGAAGGAGATAAAGGATTTGCGGCAGCGATGTTTAATGGTAGTCGTTCCACTATTTATCACTTTACGGATGCGAATAAGAGTTCTATTAGTAAAGGACTCAATGTAAAAGGCTTGATTCACGCATTGAATAACATTGATGGCCGTTTGGTTTATAGTGGCTGTAAATCTATTCAATACCCTAAAAAAGGCATTTGGGGATTTGAGGATGATCGAAGTTCGTATAGAACAATTGATAAAGCTGGAATTATTTGCAATGTTATTCAGTTAAATTCGAAAATTTACGGCTTTACACAGCAAGGTTCTTTGATAGAATTATCGCATGATTCGAATTTAATAGTGTATCAAACCCCGAATGCATCAGCATTCTATGAAGCGTTAGCAATGAATAAGCAGACCTTGTTACTTGCCGGGCATGGAAAGAGTTTAATTAAAATACTACTTAATTAAATTCAAACTGAATCTTTGGATTCTTAAAGGTTTTCTTCATTGAAATGAATGTATCTATTTTCCATAGATCATCACTGAATCGGCAAAGCTTAATATCAATTTTCCAATTAATAAAGAATCTGAAGAAGAGTTTAAAAACACTCTTGCATTGAAATAGAATCGTCTGTTTTAATCCAGTTGATATACCCATCAAATGTTTCGTTTCGTTCTTCTTTAACTATATGTTCTGAACAACAAACTTGGCGATTTTTAATGCCTTACAATTAATACTATTGTTATTGTATACCTCAGTAAAATTTATGCTGTGCCCTAATTTAGATTCATTATGGATACAAGAAAAGAAGCTGAGGAGTTATTTAAACTAGGACCAAAGAAAAAACGCGCTTCCCTAAAAAGAAAAGCGCGTTTAATAAACAATTTAGTTCAATTAAAAGAAACGATAGCGTTTGTCATCAACATTACCTTTCTTAAGTATTGCAGTGTAAACACCACTATCAACTCGACCGGCAAGCGTCTGCACTACTTGATTTTTTGCATCTTTCCATTCTTTAGGAGCAACACCCGGAGTAATAGAACTCACTTGCATTACAAATACTCCATTGATACCTACAATTGGTTTTGACAATTTATTGATTGAACTTCCTAAAGCACGACCAATAACTTTAGGTTCATAACCATGATTTGGAATGGCATACGATGAAAAAGTAATTGCTGCATTGGTATCGGCTGGTAAGTTCATTTTAACACCTAATTGATCTATGCTAGAAACACCTGCCATTGCATCAGTAAATTGTTTACTAAACATCTCTCCTTTTTTCTCACGAATAGCTAAAGGTTTCAAAACTTCTTTCAATTGATCGAATGTAGGAATGCCTTTATCTTTTAATCCAGTTAATGAAGCGACAACGTAATTTCCATCAAAATCGAAAACTTTAGAAACTTCTTTCAATTTACGATCTTGGTTGTAAGCCCACTGAACCATTTCGCGTGAGTTAGATAAATCATTTACCTGACGATCGTTTGGCAACAATCCATCTTTACTTACGATGAAGATTCCTTTTTCGTCAGCGATTTTCTTAAATGCATCGTAGTCAACTGCACTTACTGCAAAATCGTTTGCTTTCGCATAGAACTCATCCACTGTTTTAGTACTTGGTTCAACTTTTTTACTCAAGTAAATAACTTCTGCTTTGTTGCTCGTTTTTGTTTTCTCAGTGATATTAATTAAGTGTGCACCAAATTGTGTACTTACAGTAACTAAATCACC
>CAXNGM010000313.1:0-3555 GCA_964201695.1 Bacteroidia bacterium
AAAACGGGAAAGTTGATATACAGCTTTCTACACTTTTTAAAATTTTTGAAATCGGTTTAGGAAAGCACATTCGGTTCACCATTTCCTGAAGCTAAATCACACATGAAACCCAAACTCGACATCATTCAACTCCTTCGGGCGGTGGCGGCTATGCTGGTGTGTTTCTTTCACATGAAAGGATTGTTGAAGGAAGATAATATTGGAAAAATGTTGTTTGGCAATGGCTCTATTGGTGTGCCGCTCTTCTTTATGATAAGCGGATTTATCATGCACCATACCACGCGTTTTTTGCAAGCCAATTGGAAAAATGTTACGGTGTTTTTTTGGAAGCGACTCATCCGCATTGTGCCTTTGTACGTTTTCATGACCACACTTTATATCCTATGCTCAGGCAATGGTCATTTTTATTTTTTTGAACACCCGAGCTTGTTGCTTCCCACGTTTTTCTTTTTTCCTACGAATGCCAATCACATCGGCGCATCTTACGGAATGCCAGCATTGGCCGTGGGCTGGTCATTAAATTATGAAGTGTATTTTTATGTATTGATTGGATTGTCGATGTTGTTCGGTAAACAACGGTGGTTGGTTTTAATGGGCTGGTTGATGGCATCAACACTTTTGCTTCCTTTAATTACCAATGGTTTTGTGATGATGAATCTATCGGAATGGTATGGCTATACTGCTTCATATCTAAGTTTGATGACGAATCCGGTTTTGCTGTTTTTTCTAGCGGGTATTGGCATTTCCTACATTTACAATAGCACGATAGAACCTCCATCCTTGTTTTGGGCAAATGCGCATAATTGTTTAGCGGTCTTGATTTTTGTGTTGTCTTATTTTCAAGTGATTCAACTCTTACCAGGTTGGTACAATCATCTACTCAGTTGTGGATTTCTTTTGTTTACTCTTCTGCAACGCAATAAATTAAAGCCATACGCAGTCCCTCGGTTTTTGATGTTTATTGGGAATAGTTCTTTTTCTCTCTATCTAGTTCACCCAATTGTGTTGAATGTTTTTCCAAAAATCTTATTAGCTACGGGACTTGGTATTGCATTTAAGGGATGGATAATTTTTGCTGTGCTAATAACGATTATATTAATCATTGCCGGAATTTGCGCCCGTTTCATTGAAAGCGGATTCAGTGTTTACCTTGCGAACATCCTACTTGGCAATACTCCCAAGAAAAACGAATCGAACAATCAATAAAAAGCAATTGCATACAGCTTCGCTTATCTTTGCTTCATGATACTATACAATGTAACTGTAAACATCGATCCGGAAGTGCATGAGGATTGGCTCAACTGGATGAAAAATACACATATTCCAGATGTGTTGAATACCGGATTGTTTATTGAGAACAAATTATTCCGCGTTTTGAATACTGAAGAGGGCGAAGGATTTACGTATTCCATTCAATATTTTATGGAAACAATAGAACACTACGATGATTACAAATTGCGTTTTGCTCCTGCTTTGCAAGCCGAATATACTAAACGCTACCAAAATCGTTTTGTGGCATTCCGAACTTTACTAGAAACCGTTTAATGGCCTTATTCCAAAAACAGGTAACTGCCAAGAAAGCACTTGGGCAACATTTTCTCAAAGACCTTTCTATTGCAGCTCAAATTGCCGATAGTCTTCCGCCTTCAGAATCTCCCCGTAAAGTATTGGAAGTGGGTCCCGGAATGGGTGTTTTAACCAACTTTCTTCTCAAGAAAAACCTCGATTTGCGCGTGGTTGAAATCGATAGAGAATCGGTGGCTTACTTAAAATCAAATGTCAAAGAACTGGAAGGCCGCATCATCGAAGGCGATTTTTTACGCCTAAACCTGCCAGATTATTTGGATGACCAAGGCGGTGTCATTGGAAATTTCCCCTACAACATTTCTTCGCAAATCCTTTTTCATTGCCTCGATCATAAAGAAGTAGTTGAATCGGTGGTGGGCATGTTTCAAAAAGAAGTCGCTGAACGCCTTGCCGCAAAACATGGAAACAAAACCTACGGAATCATCAGCGTTTTGCTTCAAACGTATTACGACATCGAATATCTTTTCACCGTTCACGAACATGTGTTTTCGCCACCACCCAAAGTGAAATCGGCCGTTATTCGCATGACACGCAAATCCAATGTAGAACTTCCCGTTCCTTATGCAGTCCTTCGAAATGTGGTGAAAACAGGTTTCAATCAACGTCGGAAAACATTGCGAAACGCCCTCAAGCCAATCATTGCAGGGCGCGAATTCCAGCATCCTTTTCTTGATCTTCGTGCCGAACAACTCAGCATTCAGGATTTTGCCGATCTTTCGGTTTGCCTTCAAAATCTATGATTAACCAAAAAAACATCCGACTCATTATCGCCATGATGGTTCTTGCCTTATCGGGCTTGATTGCCATTCAGATATATTGGATTAACAATGCCATCGACTTAGAGCGCCAGCGTTTTGAGACCACCGTAAATCAGGCATTGCAGAACGTGGTGGAGATGGTCGAAAGGCAAGAAGTTGCCAATAAAGTGCGCACACGATTTGATGCCTCCAAACAAGGGAAAATGTTCTTTTTGGGAATTGATTCCTTGATACGAAAAAGCATCGACCGGAAAGATACCACCACATCGGGTTTAGTGTTTTGGAACGAGGTGAGTCCGGGTGAATTGCAAACGGAATTCCGCCAACTTAATCAAGATGGAAGCATCGAATTTGTTGGAGAAACACGCAGCGATTCTGGCGGACAAGTAGAGTACAAGAAAATCAGGAAGGCCAGACAAACCAACGGCTCTCCTTCCTTCGGTGAAATAAGCTCCGATTTAAATCCTCGCGAACGGACGAAAGATCCTCGCTTAGATCGTTTGATGAAGAAAAGCGGTTTGGTGACGGACATTTTCCGAGAGCTTTTCAATTTGAATGTGAACAACGGCGTTGAAGACCGAGTTGACCCTCGACTAATCGATTCCTTGTTGCGTGCAGAATTGAAAACGCAGGGCTTAAATACGCCTTTCGAGTTTGGTCTTTACGACTTCATCAATAATAAAATGTTCGTCGATCATCCCACCGATTATACCGAACAGCTTATGAAGACCCATTTCCGGGTTCGATTATTTCCGCACGATATCTTTTATCATCCCGATTACCTCATGGTGTTTTTCCCAGAACAAAACCGCTATGTGTTTAATAACCTCTGGGTGATGTTTGCCTCTTCCGGATTCTTCATTCTCATTATCATTGGAGCATTCTTTTTCACCATCAATACCATCATTCGTCAAAAGAAACTTTCGGACATCAAAAACGATTTCATCAATAACATGACGCATGAGTTGAAAACACCCATTTCGACCATCTCGTTGGCCTGCGAAGCATTGAACGACCCAGATATTCATAAATCGGCAAGCATGACGGCCAATTACACCCGCATGATTCAAGAGGAGAATAAACGCATGACCTTACTTGTGGAAAATGTGCTTCAAAGTGCATTACTCGACAAATCGGATTTCGATCTTCAAAACAACCGAGTGGACATGCATGTGGTTATTCAAAAAGTGATTCAGAATTTCGAGATGCA
>CAXNGM010000314.1:0-3552 GCA_964201695.1 Bacteroidia bacterium
ACCAAGAAATCCTCTAACCACATTACCGATTCTATGTCGATGTGGTTGGTTGGCTCATCCAATAAAATCAAATCAGGTTTCTTCAAAAGGATTTTCGCTAACTCAATACGCATTCTCCATCCACCACTAAATTCGCTCGTTGGACGGTATAAATCTTCTTGTTGAAAACCCAATCCTTTCAACGCCTTTTCCACTTCGGCATCGTAGTTCACCTCTTCGAGCGCATAATACACTTCCGATAAATCCGATACACGCTCAATAATCTGCATGTATTCTTTACTCTCGTAATCGGTGCGCGTTTCCAGTTCTTTGTTCAATTGTTCCATCTCATCGCGCATGGCAAATACAACACTAAAGGCCTTGGCTGCTTCTTCAAAAACGGTGGAATTGTCTTCGGTCAACAAATGCTGAGGTAAATAGGCAATCACCGCTTCTTTGGGAGCACGCACTGCGCCACGCGTAGCGTTTTGTTCCCCCGCAATGATTTTCATGATGGTAGATTTTCCTGCACCGTTTTTTCCCATAAGGGCAATTTTATCGGTTGGATTAATAGCAAAGGAAATGTTGCTGAACAGGGTTTTGCCGTTGTATTCAACAGCTAAATTGTCGACTGTGATCATATATTATGGATGGGCCGGCAAAAGTAAGCAATCGTTAATGATAAACTAAAGATGATTATCATTATGGGTAATCTATGTGAAAATCCAAATAAATCAGGGAAAATAATTGGGAAAATAGTAACATATAAGTTACATTTGTAGTAATGGAAAAAGTAAGAGAAGTTATTGCTTACAAAAATTATTTCGAAGACTTCTTGAAAGAACAACCTCAAAAAGTACAGGATAAAATCTATAAAATAATTGAAGCAATAGAAACATTAGAACGAGTTCCTTCCAACTATTTAAAATCTATAGAGGGGACCAAAGGACTTTATGAAGCACGTATTCAGCTTGGTACTAATATTTGGAGAGTATTTTGTTTTTTCGATGAAGGGAAACTAGTGATATTACTTAATGGGTTTACAAAAAAAACGCAGAAGACTCCAAATGAAGCTATCGCGAAAGCAAAAAGTTTAATGAACGAATATTTCGAACAAAAAAATAATGAAAATGGAAACTAAAAGCTGGAAAAAAATCAAGGACTCTGTTTATGGAAAAAAAGGTTCTGCAAGACGAGACGAACTAGACAGAGAATTTGAAAGTTTTAAAATAGGTTTGTTAATTCGCAAGGCTCGTGAAGACAAACATTTAACACAAGATCAACTCGCAGACATACTCGACAAAAAAAGAACTTTTATTTCTAGGGTAGAAAACAATGGAGGAAATTTGACATTGAAAACTTTGTTTGACATTGTGGAAAAGGGCCTTGGAGGGAAAGTGAAAATTTCTATTGAAATGTAGACTCGAGTAATTAGTAAATTTCGAATATGCTCATCCTTCTTTTAAAAGAAAAATCCGGAATTCCTCTCAAGAAAAGAGAATTCCGGATTTGGATACCTATTAGAAATCTATGTGCGTTTAATCCAATTTAAGCACCGCCATAAATGCCGATTGTGGCACTTCTACCGAACCTACTTGACGCATGCGTTTCTTTCCTTCTTTTTGCTTTTCAAGGAGCTTACGTTTACGCGAAATATCACCACCATAACACTTCGCCGTTACGTCTTTACGCATAGCTTTAACTGTTTCGCGGGCAATAACTTTGGCGCCAATGGAAGCCTGAATGGCAATTTCAAATTGTTGTTTCGGGATGAGTTCTTTCAACTTCTCGCAAATCTTCTTTCCAAAATCATAGGCGTTGTCGCGGTGAATCAATGAAGACAAAGCATCTACTGGTTCTCCGTTCAACATCAAATCGAGTTTTATCAATTTGGATTCGCGGTAATCAATTGGATGATAATCGAACGAAGCATAACCACGAGAAAGAGACTTCAATTTATCGTAAAAATCGAATACAATTTCCCCCATGGGCATTTCAAAAACCAATTCAACACGGTCGGTGGTGAGGTAATTTTGGTTAACGAGCATACCTCGTTTTTGAATACAAAGTGTCATGATAGACCCCGTGTATTCGGATTTCGTAATGATTTGTGCACGAATGTAAGGCTCCTCAATACGATCGAGTTTGCTTGGATCGGGCAAATCGGTTGGGTTAGTAACCACCAATTCCTCACCTCTGGTTGTAAATGCTCTATATGAAACGTTCGGAACGGTTGTAATAACAGTCATATTGAACTCCCGTTCGAGACGCTCTTGGATAATCTCCATATGAAGCATTCCCAAGAAACCGCAACGAAACCCAAAGCCCAAAGCGGCCGAGGATTCTGGTTCGAAAGTTAATGATGCATCATTGAGCTGCAGCTTTTCCATGGAGTAGCGCAGTTCTTCGTAATCTTCGGTATCGACCGGAAAAATTCCAGCAAATACCATCGGTTTCACATCTTCGAATCCTTTAATTTGCTCAGTGCAAGGTCGGTCAACATGGGTAATGGTATCGCCAACTTTTACTTCTCTTGCTTCTTTGATTCCCGAAATAAGGTAACCAACATCACCCGCCTTTACTTCGTTACGGGCTTCTGGTTTTAAGCGAAGCAAGCCAATTTCATCGGCGAAATATTCGCTGCCTGTCGACATGAATTTTACCTTATCGCCTTTTTTAATGGAGCCGTTAATTACACGGAAATATGCGTAAATACCACGAAAGGAATTAAACACTGAATCAAAAATCAATGCTTGCAATGGTCCGTCTGGATCACCTTTGGGAGCTGGAACACGGGCAACAATGGCTTCTAAAATATCGTGAACCCCCATCCCGGTTTTACCCGAAGCAGCTAAAATATCCTCTCGTTTGCAACCAATCAACTCCACAATTTGATCTTTCACTTCTTCAGGCATCGCACCTGGAAGGTCCATTTTGTTTAAAACTGGAATGATTTCCAAATCGTGCTCAAGTGCGAGATACAAATTGGAAATGGTTTGCGCTTGAATTCCTTGAGCTGCATCTACAATGAGCAATGCGCCTTCGCAAGCAGCAATAGATCGAGAAACTTCGTATGAGAAATCGACGTGACCAGGTGTATCAATCAGGTTGAGAATGTACTTCTCACCATTGAGTTCATACTCCATTTTAATGGCCTTACTCTTAATGGTAATTCCACGTTCGCGCTCCAAATCCATGTCATCGAGGACTTGTGCCTGCGATTCACGTTTGGTGATGGTGTTGGTATATTCGAGCAGTCGATCGGCCAAAGTGGATTTACCATGGTCGATATGGGCGATAATGCAAAAATTTCGGATGTTCTTCATTGCGGTCCCAAAGATAGTCAAAAATGACTTCTTCTAAAGCCCTGCATGGAAATGCTATACTTATAAATGTTCCGTGTTTTTGAACAAGAATTGATATGAGAAATCCTCATTGGGAAATTTAAAAAACGTAGTTTATTTTTTTATTGAGTCGCTTGGACTTGTGGTTGTTGACTATCTTGTATGGAAAGAAACCTTCTAAAAGGTTAAAATTAAATTCCAAAATAAACACCATCAAAAACGTTATTTG
>CAXNGM010000315.1:0-3531 GCA_964201695.1 Bacteroidia bacterium
GCTGCTTTAAAATATCGTCAAACATCGAGAAAACGAAGTCGAAGGAATCATTCGTTTTACATTATATCATTGCAAAAAAGAAAGGTTTTGTGGTGGATGATTATGCACAACATGCGGTTTTTTATTCCCCAAAACTGATTGATCAATACGAAAAAATCATTGTTCAATTGGGTCCAGAAGCCGATGAAGCCATCGAAGCTGAAACAACCTTGTACTTATCGACTTTGCTAAACCTATTTAATAAAGATTTGGATATTGAATACCGTTCAAGTTTGTATCGTTTTGCTTCCATTGTAGTGAAGATTGATGGAAAAGTGAGCCAAAAGGAAGAAGCTGCCTTGAAACGAATCATGGTTAGTCCACCTGAAAATAGCGAACTTTCTCCTGTAGAACATTCCCCAACAATTGATCAATCGAACGACACTTCCGTTGAAACAGCATTGCAAGCATTGAATGAATTAACGGGATTGACTGCTGTAAAAGCCGAAATTAATACCTTAATTAATTTCATCAAAGTGCAAAAGGCGCGCGAAGAAACCGGACTTAAAACCACATCGCTTTCGTTGCACATAGTTTTTACAGGAAATCCAGGTACAGGAAAAACCACCGTGGCCCGCATTGTTGCACAGATTTATAAAGCACTTGGCGTTTTAACTCAAGGTCAATTAATTGAAACCGATCGTTCTGGATTAATTGCCGAATACGTTGGACAAACAGCTGTAAAAGTGAATACAACTGTCGATTCGGCGTTGAATGGCGTTTTATTTATCGATGAAGCGTACTCTATTGTGGGCGATAAAGATGATAGCTTTGGGAAAGAGGCCGTTTCAACGTTGATTAAACGCATGGAAGACGACCGAAAGAATTTGATTGTCATTCTTGCAGGTTATACAGAGCAAATGAATACGTTTATTGAAACAAATCCAGGTTTCAAATCGCGCTTCAATCGATACATTGATTTTTCGGATTATATCCCCGAAGAGTTATTGGCAATCTACAACAGCATGAGTTTAAAGCTCGATTTTGTATTGACAGATAAAGCCAAATTGAAATTGGAACAAGTGCTTAAGGATGCATACACAAACCGAGATGAAACATTTGGAAATGGCCGTTATGTGCGTAACTTATTCGAAAAGTCGATGGAGATGCAAGCCAACCGCATTGCTGGTATTGGAAAACTGACCAAAGATATATTACGCACCATTGAAGAAATAGACATTCCAGATTGATAGATTTGCATTTAAAATGAAACGATATTTTATTTCTGGAATTGGGACAGGTGTTGGAAAAACGGTCATGAGCGCTTTGCTCTGTGAAGCATTGCAAGCCGATTATTGGAAACCGATTCAAGCGGGCGATTTAGAAAATTCCGATACACTAACTACCAAAGGTTTGGTTTCGAATTCCAAAACCCATTTTCACAAAGAAGCCTATAAACTTCCCTTTGCACTTTCACCCCATGCTTCGGCCGAAAATGCTGGGATGGAAATAGATATTTCTCACATACAAATTCCCCAAACAAACAATACTCTTGTGATTGAAGGCGCCGGTGGCTTGATGGTTCCAATCAATTATGAAACTTTATACATCGATTTGTTACCACTTTGGAATGTGGAAGTTGTGTTGGTTTCGCGGCACTATTTGGGAAGCATCAACCATACATTACTCAGCGCGGAACTTTTAAAACAACGAAACATTTCGGTAAAAGGCATTGTTTTTAACGGCGATGAAAATCCGCAAAGCGAAAAGGTTATTTTGAAACTTACGGGTTTAGAAATGCTGGGACGAATTCCCGAAACATCCAGCATCGACAAAGATTTTATTCAAACTCATGCCTCAACATTTTCGAACCTATGAATTTGAGTCAACGCGATAAAGCCGTTATCTGGCATCCTTTTACACAGGCTCAAACTGCAAAAGATCCTATTGCAATTGTTAAAGCAGAGGGCATTTGGTTGTATGCAGAAGATGGCCAACGCTATCTCGATGGAACTTCCAGTTGGTGGGTAAACGCTCATGGTCATGCACATCCATACATCGCGGAACAAATTGCCCAACAGGCAGCGCAACTTGAACACATCATTTTTGCAGGATTTACGCATGAACCCGCTGTTTTACTTGCCGAAAAATTAATCTCAGTTCTACCAGGAAATCAATCGCGTATTTTTTATTCCGATAATGGTTCTACGAGCGTTGAAGTGGCGCTCAAAATGGCTTTGCAGTTTCATTTCAACAAAGGCGAAGAACGAACCAAGATTCTTGCATTTTCGAATGCTTACCACGGCGATACATTTGGCGCTATGTCGGTGGGTGCACGAAATGCCTTTAATGCGCCATTTGGAAAATTACTTTTTGAAGTGATGCATGTGGACGCTCCAGAACTTGGCAATGAAGAACGATGTATTGAAGAATTTCGATCAATTTTAAGTATTGAAAAACCAGCTGCATTTATATTCGAACCGCTTGTTCAAGGGGCAAATGGAATGCGAATGCACAGTGCTAATGTATTAAGTGAACTCATTGCAATTTGTCGGGAATATGGAGTTTTAACCATTGCCGATGAGGTGTTCACCGGATTTTATCGAACCGGGAAACGCTTTGCTTGTGACCATCTAATGCATCAGCCCGATATCATGTGTTTATCGAAAACGCTTACCGGTGGAACTTTGCCTTTAGGCGTTACAGCTGCACCCGAATTTGTGTACGATGCATTTTTAAGTAGCGATAAGTACAAAACTTTTTTTCACGGACATTCATTTACCGCTAATCCCATTGCTTGTCGGGCTGCTTTGGCCTCGCTCGAATTGCTCCAAAAACCCGAATGCTTGATCAATATTCAACAGATTGTTTTGGCACATCAACAATTTGCCGATGAAATTAAAGGGCATCCTCGAATTGCAGAAATACGAGTAATCGGAACCATTATAGCGATTGAGTTAAAGTCCGATGAGGAAAGAGGCTATATGAATCCTGTTTCGGAACGTATTACCGAGTTTTTTCTTTCTCGAAATATTTACTTACGGCCACTTGGAAATGTTATTTATTGTACACCTCCATACATTATAACCGAATCGGAGCTGGTAACTGTTTACAATGCAATATGTGCTTACCTCGAGCAATAAATTTTCAAAGCTTCATCTAATAAACCTCTTATTATTGATATTTTTGCCCCATGAAAAAAACGGCATTTGAATCGGATCGTATCGCAGTAAAAGAGAGTTCGGAGGAATTCGAGATTAGCATCAGTGGAAAAATTCCTCAAAATCAATTTGTTGTTTTGAGTGCTTGGTTAGTATTATGGACCATTGCTGGTTTGTATGTGATTACTCAACTTTTTGCACCTCAGCCCAATGAAATTCGAATTTTCATTTTCGTTTGGCTAATTTTCTGGGCGTACTTCGAATACAAAGTGTCTACAGCATGGCTTTGGCGAAAGAATGGCCGAGAGATATTTCGAATTCAAAAAGACAAAGCTGAATTGCGTTTCGAACGACCTAGAGGTGGAAAAAGCAATGAATTTAATCCATCAGA
>CAXNGM010000316.1:0-3503 GCA_964201695.1 Bacteroidia bacterium
AGATAAGATGATTGTTGGATGTGTTAATTATTCGAAGATCCGATAGCTATTTGATTGAATATGTGCTTCTTATGTGCTGGTGTTCGATGAATAATGCGCTGAATAAATCCGCATACGTTTCATCAGGACATTTTTCTCATTAGCACATCAAAGTATCACATCAATTATTTGTTTCTTTGCACCATGGCTGAGATTGGAACAGACTTAGAAAAAGCAATTCAGTATTTGCAGCATTCTGTGATTGGGATTCCAACAGAAACGGTTTATGGATTGGCTGGAAATGCGTTCAATGCGGCATTGGTGGCTCAGATTTTCGAGGTTAAGCAGCGCCCAAGTTTTGACCCACTCATTGTCCACACTTCTTCTCTAGAACGCATAGCAGATTTTGCTGAATCGATTCCGGATGCATTGATTCCCTTGGCAGAGAAATTCTGGCCGGGTCCGCTTACTTTGCTCGTTCCGCGCAAGCCCATCATTCCCGATTTGGTGACCAGTGGTTTGCCGCATGTGGCGGTTCGTATTCCAAACCATCCACAGACATTGCAATTATTGCAAAAGCTCGAGTTTCCTTTGGCGGCGCCTAGTGCCAATCCTTTTGGATACATCAGTCCAACATCGGCGCAACATGTAAACGATCAATTGGGAAGTAAAATCCCCTACATTTTAGATGGCGGCAATTGTGCTGTTGGATTGGAAAGTACTATTGTTGGAATGGAAAACGGGAGAATCACTGTTTTTCGATTGGGTGGCTTGTCGATCGAGGAAATTGAAAATTGTGTGGGGGAAGTTCCTGTTCGTCATCACAGTTCCAATCCGCAAGCACCGGGAATGCTCGATAGTCATTATGCTCCTAAAAAGAAATTATTGCTTGGAAATAGTGAAGAACTTTTATCAAAGCATCGTGATTTAAATCCGGTTTTGATTCGATTTTCAACAAAGTTGCCTCATTATCCGGATGAATTTCAGTTTGTTTTAAGCATGCAAGGTTCCACACACGAAGCGGCAATTCATTTATTTTCCAGCCTTCGTTTAGCCGATGCACAAGCGCAATCGCTTATTCTGGCAGAATATGTTCCCGAAGAAGGTTTGGGAAGAGCCATTAACGATCGATTGAAACGGGCTGCAGTATAGTAATTGCTTATAAATTCCCCGTTCGTCCGCCATCAACAGGCAAATTAATTCCATTGATGTAAGCAGCAGCAGGAGAAGCCAAGAATGCAACTGCATGGGCAATTTCTTCGGGTTTTGCAAAACGTTTCAGCGGGATTTCGGCCAACATTTCTTCTTCCACATGCGAAACTTCTTGATAAGTTCGTGCAGCCTTGTTGGTGATAATTTGCGATAGTCGACCCGTCATAGTTGCGCCAGGCAAGACATTGTTAACCGTAATTCCATACTTCCCCACTTCATTCGCCAGGGTTTTCGACCAGTTTCCAACAGCAGCACGAATGGTATTGGAAACGCCCAATCCATGAAGCGGCATTTTTACTGATGTTGAAATGATATTGATAATACGTCCATAATCGGCTTTTATCATTTCATCCAAAACGGCCTGAACTAAAACCTGATTGCAAAGTAAATGCTGTGTAAATGCCAATTCGAATGCTTCCGGGCGCGCTTCAGTTATAGGTCCCGCCGGTGGACCTCCGTTATTATTCACTAAAATGTGAATGGGATTTTGCTGTGCTACAAAATTTTTCACCACCTGTTCAACCTGTCTCCAATCGTTGAAATCGGCTACGAGGTAATCGTTATTCAGTCCATTTAACCGATCCAATTCAGCTTTCTCTTCTTTCAATTTGGCCTCATCACGCGCCAATAAAACAATGTGAGCACCCATCGATGCCAATTCGCGCGCACACGCTCGTCCAATTCCTTGAGTACTTCCACAAACCAAGGCAGTTCGTCCAGAGAGATTAAGTTCCATAAGAGAAATAAGTAGGTTTTAGTAACTTGCCCCAAAAATACAGCTTATGTCTATCCAACGACCGTTTAATTTCAAGAAATGGATTGATGAAAATCGCCATCTCTTAAAACCCCCAGTTGGCAACCAGTCCGTTTACAAAACCGCCGATAATATTATTGTGATGGTAGTAGGCGGACCAAACAACCGAAAAGATTATCATTTCAACGAAACAGAAGAGTTTTACTTTCAGCTCGAAGGCAACATGGTGTTAAAAATCATGGAGGATGGAAAACCGGTTGATATTCCCATCAACGAAGGCGATATTTTTATGCTCCCAGGGAAAACACCACATTCGCCTCAACGTCCAGCAAACACTGTTGGATTAGTAATAGAGCTTGTGCGACCTGAAACTATTTTGGATTCGTTCATCTGGTTTTGCGAGAACTGTGGAAACAAACTGCACGAAACGCAATTGCATGTGGGCGATATTGTGAAAAATTTACCACCCGTCATGCAAGCCTTTTATTCCGACGAACATTTGCGCACCTGCAAGCAATGTGGAACGGTGATGGAGAAACCATGAGGGATTTGAAAATGAGCTAATTTGAAAATTTGAAGATGAGTCACTTATTTTCAAATCTTCAATCCGATAGCTATCGGATTTTAAAATCAACATTCTCTTGAAAACCATCGACATACACACCCATATTTTACCTGAGCACATTCCCAATTTCAAAGAACGATTTGGGTATGGTGGATTTGTTCATTTGGATCATCACAAGCCGTGTTGCGCGCGTATGATGAAAGATGATCAGTTTTTCAGAGAGGTGCAAGATAATTGTTGGGATCCCGCGGCGCGCATTCAAGAATGCAATCATCATGGAGTGCATGTTCAGGTTTTGAGCACTGTGCCGGTGATGTTTTCATATTGGGCAAAAGGAGAAGATGCCTTGGCTGTTTCTGAATTTCTCAATGATCATATTGCAGGAATCGTGAACCAATATCCCGATCGTTTTATTGGATTAGGAACCATTCCGATGCAATCGCCTAAACTCGCAATTAAGGAGCTCGAACGATGCATGAAGCAATTGGGTATGGCGGGTATTCAAATTGGGAGTAATGTGAATCAGATGAATTTGAATGAGCCGGAATTTTTCGAGATTTTTCAAGCCGCTGAAGAATTAGGTGCTGCCATATTTGTTCATCCTTGGGAAATGTTTGGACAGAAAGATATTCAACGGTATTGGTTGCCTTGGTTGGTGGGTATGCCCGCAGAAACATCGCGTGCAATTTGTTCGATGATTTTTGGAGGGATATTTGAACGATTACCCAAACTTCGTGTTGCTTTTGCGCATGGCGGAGGATCGTTCCCTCTTACACTTGGTCGAATCAAACACGGCTTCGATTGTCGCCCCGATTTGGTAGCTATCGACAATGCTTTTTCACCCGAAAAATACCTCGATCGTTTGTACTTCGATAGCTTGGTTCATGATGAAGCTGCATTGCGTTATTTGATCGATTTTGTTGGAGTAGATCGTATTGCATTGGGTTCCGATTATCCATTTCCATTAGGCGAAGATGTTCCGGGATCATTAAT
>CAXNGM010000317.1:0-3499 GCA_964201695.1 Bacteroidia bacterium
AAACTCCGCATGAAATCATCTCAAATCCGACTTTTCTTTATTTACGCATCCTTTATCACACTTGGCTCTCCGCTCATTGTTTACTTCCACATGGCGTTTATTCTGAGAATCAAAAACATCATCCAAAGCAGCCGCACCCGCGTTTGGGATCTGTAATCTAATGTGCTTATATTATCGATGTTCCCGATAGCTATCGGGAGAGGTGCTGATAATTTTTGATGTGCTAATTTGCTAATAGTTTATGATGTGCTGATAATCCCGAATGCTATCGGAAGATGTGCTTTAGGAATAGTCTCAGCAAGTACTGATTAAATTCTCTTTTTCCCTTTTAACTTTCTCCTTTTTACTTTACCCTTTCAATTTTGCACTCTAATTTTTGATAAAGCGTCTTGTGGAATATCCATTTGTGGAACTAATTCTCAGGAAATAAAGTCCGCTGTTTATTGATTCTAATGGGATTTGCAGATTGGATGAATTCGGGGTGTAATGATTTATAATCTTTCCAAATGCATCTACAATTTCAACTTCGATCAATGGAAAATCTGCCTTTATTTGAAGAACTTCTTGGGCCGGGTTTGGATAGATGTTTACATTGGAGGCTTTGATTTCTTGGTTCATAGTAACGTAATTTAACCTCGCCCGACTTGCACCATAACAATCACTTTGAATTCGATACATTATGAAGTAATCGCCATTCGTAGAGACATAGCTTTCCGATGCAACGGATCCATCCACAAGCGACAAGCCCACCATTTTAACGCCGACACTGTCTAACGTTTGAAAGTAATAAACAAGGTTCACGGGGTCAATTGCCCCACCTGAATTTGATACGTAATTATCGAAATTAAGTAAGTTAGGAAGTGCCGTTACCACGCCTGTTTGAGGATTAATTTTACCTAAGCTTTTTAAGCCATTCTGCATGATTAATCCATATACAGAAGTATCTGCGCAGCTGTAGGCGTAATTGCCGAAACTCATGCCTGGTTCTGGTAAAGAAATAAGAGGCGAACTGTAAATTTGGCCATTGTATAAATCGATGCCCGTAAATTTATCTTCCGTTTCAAAATAGTAAACCATCAAAAAAGGGTCAATTGTACAGCCCGACATCGTGTAACTTTCTGCCACTGAATTCGGAGATACTAGACTAACAATTCCGGTCGATAAATCGCAGGTTGCGAGACGAATGTCTGCATAGGGAAAGCCTGTAATTGGATCATAACTAATCTGTCTGAAAAGCCCATACATGCTAGAATCGGCAGCATTGAATCTGAAATTGTCGAAAGAACCTTCCGTGTTTGGCAAGGAAACCATCACATCATTCACTATTTCCCCTGTTTGCAAATTTATTGACAACCAAGAATCTTCGTCTTGATACGAAAATGTTTGATTGTATGGGTTTAGGGCAGCCCCTGTTGAGTTAACAGTATTGCTTAAAACAGCATTGCCAATGGTGGAAACTACACCAGTTGCAGGATCAATAGTACCAAATTGAAATCCCGAAGGATTAACGGATTGATACAAACCATACATGGTATTATCGACCTGTGCGGTTAATTTAACAAAAATCAAGGATGCAAAAATGAGGAAATAGTGTTTCATAAGGCGAGTATTCATTGCTAAACAGCTGTAAAACATGAATCCATGAACATTGTTCCCGTTTGGGTTAAATTACTTGTTTTCAGTCTTTAGATCTGCGTCTTTCAACTTTCCTCCCGAGGTTCGCAAAATGGCTCAACGGGATGATTCATTTCTACACTTTGGCTAAACCAAAGCGAGAACTGATTCACTTTTTACTTTTCCCTTTTTACTCTCTCCTTTTCCCTCTTCCCTTTCCAAAACTTCCGCTGAGCTCAAACGCTCAAAAATCCCCGGACTAAAGTCCGAGGCTGCTTTGTGTGTCAATGCCTGAAATAGGTTGACCGTTATAAAAGGATAAAAATTCCTAACCTCCCTCCCTTCCAAATTTTATTTATTTTTGGCAGCACAATCAGATTGACATTCGTTTTTTTTAAGCGAAATTCAATCAATATTCAAATTCATAAATGAAACGCATTCTCGTTACAGGCAGCAATGGATTACTCGGACAAAAACTTGTGTATGCCTGTGTTGGCCGTCCCAATATGGAACTTATTGCTACAGCCAAAGGAGAAAATCGATTGATTTTAAAGGATGGATATACTTATGATTCGATGGATATTGGTAATGAACAGGATGTCGATTCGATAATAGATAAATACAAACCCGATGTGGTTATTCATACCGCGGCCATGACCAATGTGGATGCCTGTGAAACCGATAAAGAAGCCTGCGTTTTGCTCAACATCACAGCCGTAGAGTATTTAGTGAATGCCTGCAACCGAAACAAAGCGCAATTCATTCACCTTTCAACCGACTTTATTTTTGATGGAGAGCATGGTCCGTACGATGAAGAAGCCGAAGCAAATCCAGTATCGTATTATGGTTGGTCGAAAGCAGAAGCGGAGAGAATTGTCAAAGAGAAATCGAATGATTGGGCTATTTTGAGAACCATATTAGTTTTTGGATTGGTTGACAATATGAGTCGTTCGAATGTGGTGCTTTGGGCAAAAGGTGCTCTCGAAAAAGGTGCTCCAATAAATGTTGTAGACGATCAATTTCGTATGCCCACTTTGGCCGAAGACCTTGCCGAAGGATGCTTGCTGGCAGCCGAAAAACATGCCAACGGAATATTCAATATTAGCGGGAAGGATTATATGAGCGTGCTAGAACTCGTGGAGCAGGTTGCCGATTTTTACGGATACGATAAGCAAATCATTTGCGCGGTGTCTTCTTCTACGCTCAACCAAACTGCCAAACGTCCGCCTAGAACAGGATTCGACTTAAGTAAATCTCAAAGCGTTTTAGGATACAATCCGCATAGCTTCCGCGAAGGCTTGGCTATTTTAGATGAGCAATTGAAGCAATACAGTTGATGTTTTCACAAAGCGTTTTTAAACGTATATAAACGTTTCACAGACGACTAATTGAATTCCCTTGTTCGATGTTTGCTTAAAATTTAAAGCATGAAAACATTGATTCGTGAGTTTCTACATTTCTCGCGTACCGAACAAAAAGGCATCATCGTTTTGGCTGCCCTCACCTTTATTGCAATTGGTTTTCGTATTTGGATTCGGCTAGATTCGGAGGTTACTTTTCATATTCCTCCCAATGAATTAATTGCCTTACAAGAAATGGTAAAGCAAATGGACCAAGAAGATTCCACGCAGGTGCATGAGCAAAACTATAGTTATGAAAAGAAATCAGAACTGATTATCAATAAAGCAATCGACCCCAACAATATGAAAGAAAACGATTGGGTTAAAATCGGATTTTCCAAAAAAGAAGCTTCATCCATCATTAAATTTCAAACAAAATGTGGAGGATTTAAATTCAAGGAAGATTTGAAGAAACTGTATTGCATGAGCGATGAGCGTTTTTTAAGTTTGGAACCATTCCTGAATTTACCTGAAAAGAGCTATAA
>CAXNGM010000318.1:0-3483 GCA_964201695.1 Bacteroidia bacterium
AGAATTTTATTTAAATAAATGTAATAATCTCATAGAGGAATATGATATGCCGGCCAACACTATTGATGGTAGATTAACACCCAACTATTATCTCGCTCTTTTGAAAATGAAGCAAAATCGATTTAAGGAGGCGGCTGCATTACTTAACGCAGAAATTCCAAGATTAGGAAATTTAAGAGAAGATTTAATAAATGAATACCGTCTTTTGATTGAAGTGTATTTGAAATTAGGTGATGTTAAAAATGCAACTGAAACTTTTGCGCTATACTCTACTTTACAGGAACAACTGAAAGCGGATGAGCGCAATAATAGCAAGATGAGTTTTGAAACAGAACTAAAAATTGCATCTGCCGAGGGCATGATAAAAGATCTTGAAACCGAAAAAAATGTAGCTTCTATAACAAGAAACTATCTAACAGGAATTTCATTACTGCTATTGGTATTGGTGTTGATTGTCTTTAATCGATTCCGGATTAAAAAACGTGCTAATTTAGCTTTGGAAGAAAAGAACAGAATTATCTCAATTGAAAAAGCTAATGTAGAGAAGGAAAAAGTAAGAGCCGAAAATGCGCTCACCGATTTAAAGTCGGCTCAGAAGCAATTGGTTAAAAGCGAAAAGATGGCTGCATTTGGAGTGATGGCTTCTCGTGTATCGCATGAAATACTAAACCCATTAAATTTTGTAAACAACTTTTCTGAACTCGCTCAGGAAACGGTAACAGATGTAATTAATTCTGAAAGCATAGAAGATAAAAAAGAAAATGCAGATATACTCATTTCTAATCTTCAAAAAATAAATGAACATGGTAAACGTGCAACTGTTATTGTAAAACAGTTGCAAGAACACAGTAGTAAAGGCACAGCACAGGAATTTTTCGAAACAGAATAATAGTAACAGAGGTATTACGCCCGATAACAACACGTTTAAAAAAATAAAAAAAGAATGGCTTTGAATACATATAGCAATTCAGTTTGCTCTGAGGTCATACAAATGCTCTTAGAATAAGAGAAGATTATTTGTTCATAAGCTTAGGTGCTTAAACTGAATAGAGAATATCATTGGTTTCTTTTGCTGAGAAAGAATGCGAAAATGTTCGGCCTATTTTTTCATTTGTAATGATCAACACCAAAAACAGATATATGCTTGTAGCATATAACATCGCACACCAAAAAATTGGGTATTGTGCATAACTGAAACATTGTCGAATTTGTTACATTCGTTGCATCTGAAACTTTATGCTCGCCAATCCCAGATTTCTGGTTGCACGCGAGTAATTAATTAATATGGTTAGCGGCATTGCAAACTTCAAACTGGCTGCAAGAAACGAACAGAATATGAAAATACTTTTTTTTCTTTTAACGACTGCGCTTCTAACGCTAAACAGCTTCGCCCAAGAACAACACCTCGTTGACTCTTTAACAACCCAACTCAAAAACCATAATGCACACAAGCTGGAGTTGCATATAAAATCTCAATCGCTATTCGATAGCACCGCGGCAAATATTTTGAATGCACTCTCCATTGCCTATTTGAAAAATGATCAAGATAAGTCAATGGCTTATGCCAACGAAAGCCTTGCACTATCAGAGCAAATTGGTTTTAAAAAAGGGGTTGCCAATGCTTGCAAGAGTATAGGAGGTATCAAATCTCTTAACGGAGATAATATAACAGCTCTTTTAATGTATAATAAATCCCTCAAAATATTCACAGAAATTTCTGACAAACAAGGTATTGCAAGATTGAAAAATAAAATTGGAACCATTTATATAAATCAAGGCAATTACCCCGAAGCATTGAAGAATTTTTTCTTTGCCTTAAAAAGATTTGAGGAAATAGGAGATAAAAATGGTATTGCAGTTTCATACAAAAGTATCGGACTGATTTATAATGAACAAGGTAATTTTCCGGAAGCATTGAAGAATTATTCTACTAGTTTAAAAATTTTCAAGGAAATAGGTGATAAAATTGGCATTTCTAAATGCTTTATGCAGATCGGATATCTTTATGAAAACCAAAACAATTATTCAGAATCGCTTAAGAATTATCTTACATACTTGAAGACAGTTGAAGATCTTGGAGATAGGCAGGGTATTGCAGGTGCATACCTTCAGATTGGATCAATATATTCAAAGCAAGGCAATTATACTGAAGCATTAAAAATGGAGTCGGCCGGTTTGAAAATTTTTGAAGAAACAGGACGGGTGTTAGACATCGCAGGTGCGTATGGTAACATTGCTCAAATATTTATTAAACAAAAAAAATATAGTGAAGCTGCTCAATACCTGTATAAAGGATTGTCAATTGCAAAAGAGAATAACAGCTTGAGGAATTTAGTATTATTCTACCGGGATTTGGCAATTTTAGACAGTTCACAAGGTAACTTTAAGCAAGAGTTGATACATTACAAACTCTATATTAACACCCGTGATAGTTTAGTAAATAAAGAGAATACAAAAAAAATTACACAGCAGCAAATGCAGCACGACTTTGATAATAAAGAATCATTAGCAAAAGCTGATCAGGAAAAAAAAGATGCTCTTGCGCAAGAGCAGATGAAGAAAGATAAATTGGTACGTGATGGATTTATTGTTGGTAGCATTTTATTTCTATTGCTGTCAGGATTCATTTTTATGAACTTGAGAAAAACCGCTTTTGCAAAGAAGAAATCAGAAGAATTGCTGCTCAACATTCTCCCTGCCGAGGTAGCAGAAGAATTAAAACTAACGGGCGCTGCAAAAGCAAAATCGTATACAATGGTGACGGTTATGTTTACCGACTTCAAGGACTTCACCACTATAAGTAAATATGTAAGCGCTGAATTATTGGTGGATGAAATACACACCTGCTTCAGCGCCTTCGATAACATTATTCAGAAATATAGAATTGAAAAAATAAAAACCATTGGCGATTCATACATGTGCGCAAGCGGTTTGCCGGCAACAAATTTTTCTCATGCAGAAGATATGCTTAAAGCCGCATTTGAAATTCGAAATTTCATGCTGGCAAGAAAACAAAAAGCGCCCCTTGGAGATTTGGGGGGATTTGATATTCGCATTGGCGTTAACACCGGTCCGGTTGTAGCTGGAATAGTAGGCGTTAAGAAATATGCTTACGACATTTGGGGCGATACTGTAAACATTGCCTCACGAATGGAATCAAGTGGTGAAGCCGGAAAAGTAAACATCAGTGGAAGCACTTACGAATTGGTGAAAGAAAAATTCAGTTGCACACATCGTGGAAAGATTCAGGCGAAGAATAATTATGAGATTGATATGTATTTTGTTGAAGAAAATTCATAGAATAAGAAGCACGATCGCATAACAGAAGATTAACAGAAACAAATATTTTTGGCAGCTACTCATGGATAATTCGCCTACACGCAAAACGTTAATCACGCTTTAATACAAGGTCAATTTAGTATATGGCAGTAGCATTCAATCCTTAAAAATGATTTTACTCGGTTCGAGATTTATTTTCTTTTC
>CAXNGM010000319.1:0-3469 GCA_964201695.1 Bacteroidia bacterium
AATGCACCTGTTGGACAAAATTGGTTGCGCATGAATTTCAGCAGCATCCTTTCGGGAGTAATTGTAACCGACGGGAGTTTTATTCTAAAAACAAACAATGGCGGAGAAACGTGGAATTCATTCCCAACCGATTTCAATGAAACGATGGGGTGTGCATTTTTCTTAGATGAAAACAACGGTTTCTTTGGAAGTTATTCTTTAGGTCGCATTACCAAAACCACAGACGGATGCAACAGCTGGAAAAACATAAACAGTGGCATGGGGGAACGTATTCAGGGTATTGACTTTCGCACTCCTCAGAAAGGCGTTTTCGTGAGCAATTCCGGTGGGATTTTTACTACCACAAATGGCGCTCTAAATGTGCGTAAAATGCATAGCAATAATTCGCGATTTCTCAGTGCAGTTAATTGGATGAACGACAGCACCATCATTGCTTGTGGTGATAGCGGAACCGTTTTACGTTCCACCAATTCGGGTTGGTCATGGAACGAAATAAACACCGGAACCTCCGAAACTTTATTGGATATGTTTGCCATCGATTCCATTCGCGCATACATTTCTGGAAATAATGGAGCTGTGATAAAAACTGTCGATGCTGGAATCACCTGGACATCCGTTGCCATCGATACACTTCTTCCACTCAGAGGCATTCACTTTTTGAACAAAGACACCGGAATGACATGCGGCGATTTTGCTGTTTTCAGAACCAACAATGGTGGAGCAACTTGGCAATTGAAAAACGATAGCATCCTGAGCACATCCGATTTCAATGATGTTTGGATGACAAGTAATTCCATAGCTTATGCAGCTGGCGGATTTGGTCGCATGTATAAAACCAGAGATGGTGGTGAAATTTGGCGACGAGTTTTTCCCTCCGATAATACCAATGCAGAGATTGAAGAAATGCAATTTTTCACCGACTCCATTGGCTATTTCGCACGTTTGAATAGCCAATCGATAACGACAAATGGCGGAACAAATGTGGGATCGATGTCCACGTATTGTTTAGCGAACAATGGAGGAGTCAATACCATTGAAATGTACTCTCAAGAATATGGGTATTGTGCGGGCGGTTCAAGCTATGTGCTTCACACATTAAAACCATTCGAAATGCTACGAACCTATTTGCAGGATTCCATCTTTTGTTCTGGAAGCCGAATTTTTGTTGGATACAATGCTGCGGGTTTATTATACAACAACAATGTAATAACGGCTCAGCTGAGCGATGCAAGCGGAAGCTTTGCCAATCCCGTTGCAATTGGAACCTATGCAGTTCAATCTCCCGAAACTGATCCATCGGGTATTATAACCTGTACACTTCCATCCGGATTAAATGGAAACAATTACCGCATTCGAGTAGTTTGTGCTTCTCCCGATTTGACAAGTCCTGACAATGGATTTGATATTCAAATTCGAACTAGTATTCAACCAGTCATTAATATCGACGCAACACCCGATGTGGTTTGTTCGGGACAAAATCTAATGCTAAATGCAAGTGGAACCGGCCTTGGAATGAATCCACAATACGTATGGACAATTGATGGTGTGCTGCAGAACTTTGAATCTCCAAGCATATCTATCGATACGATAAACGCTATAACAAACGCTTCCGTCCAAATTATAAGCAGTTTGACTTGCGCTTCACCCAATACAAACACTACCTCAACACAGGTAAATATAGAAAGTACACCCCCTGTTTATGCAGGAAACGATGGGGTAATTTGCGAGGGAGAATCTATCCAATTGGGAAGTCAATTCAACGAGAATGTTATTTGGTATCCGAGTAATGGATTATCAGATGCAAGTGCCAATGAACCTTTTGCCAACCCAAATTCGAGCACAACATATTATGTAATAAGCAATGTATCGATTAATTGCATTGGAAAAGATTCCGTATTTGTCTCGGTTAACTCAGTTCCGGCCCAACCGGTTATTGTGTTAAATGGCGGTCAATTAAGCACAAGTCTTCAATCTGGAAACTACACCTGGTTTTTGAATGATGTTATTTTGGATGGAGAAAATAGCAATAGTATAACCATTAATGCTCTTGGGAATTATCAAGTACAATTCAGCGATACCAATGGATGTGTTTCTCCAATTTCTTCTGTTTTCACCATTGGAAGTGTTGGTATTTTTCAAGAACAGGCAAGCACTTCGATGCATATGGAGAATCAAACCTTGATGATACAATCACCTATCGGTATTACCGATTACAGCATTTTCGATATCAGTGGACGCTTGGTAATGAGTGGTAAATTGAATTTTTCTACTCAGATTCCATTGAACGGAATCAAAGCTGGAGTTTACATAATTCGTTTTTCTGGGGATAGGATTTTAAAATCCGAAAAATTTGTGTTGAATTAAGAGACAAACCCAAAATAAACGCATAAAAAAAGCCGCTATGAGCGGCTTTGGAGCGAAAGACGAGATTCGAACTCGCGACCCCGACCTTGGCAAGGTCGTGCTCTACCAACTGAGCTACTTTCGCATTGGGATGGCAAAAGTAAAATAAAATCGTTTTCATCAAAGGATTTTCTTTCAAAAAAATTTAACCTCCAAGTAAACGCTTGATTTCGTTGAGTTTTAAAAGTGCGTCCATCGGTGTCAAATTATTGATGTCTGTCTTTTCCAATTCATCTTTGATGTTTTCCAAAACAGGATCGTTTAGTTGAAAGAAACTCAATTGCATTCCAGCTTGAACCGATTCAGGAACTTTAGGCGAAGCACTCCCCTCCCCTTTTCGATGTAATTTCTCCAGTTCTTTCAAAATCTCCGTTGCACGATCTACAAGCTTTCTTGGCATTCCAGCCATTTTCGCCACGTGAATACCGAAACTGTGGTTCGAACCACCTTCTTTCAGCTTTCTGAGAAACAGCACCTTTTGATTGACCTCCTTCACCGAAACATTGTAATTCCGAATTCGGGTAAATCGCGCCGACATATCGTTGAGCTCGTGGTAATGCGTTGCAAAAAGTGTTTTCGCTTTATTAATGGGCTGCTCATGCAAATATTCGGCAATGGCCCAAGCAATGGAAATTCCATCGTACGTACTTGTACCACGACCAATTTCATCGAGTAATATCAAACTTCGTTCACTCAAATTATTGAGAATCGAAGCCGTTTCGTTCATCTCCACCATAAAGGTAGATTCTCCACTGCTTATATTATCAGATGCACCTACTCTTGTGAAAATTTTATCGACTAAGCCAATCTTTGCGGCTTTTGCAGGAACAAAACAGCCAATTTGCGCCATGATCGTTATCAATGCAGTTTGACGTAACAAGGCTGACTTCCCTGACATATTGGGGCCGGTGATCATCATAATTTGTAAATCTTCCGGATCGAGTCGCACATCATTCGAAACATATTCATTACCGATAGGCAATTGCTTTTCAATGACAGGGTGCCGTCCTTCTGTAATTTCTAAAGCAAAACCTTCATTTACTTCGGGCTTTACATAGTTGTTTTG
>CAXNGM010000320.1:0-3469 GCA_964201695.1 Bacteroidia bacterium
ACGTATTCGGCTTGATCGAAAACAACAAAGCCTGAATTACGTGTTGCACTTGTGAAATCACAAATCTTCATTCCATAACGAATATCAGGTTTGTCATTTCCATAAAACTCCATCGCATCAGCATAGGTCATTCGAGGAAAATCTTCGAAACTGATGTTTTTTACACTTATGAATAATTGACGAACGAGGCCTTCAAATATTTGAAGAATATCTTCCTGTTCAACAAAGGAAAGTTCGCAATCGATTTGAGTAAATTCCGGTTGACGGTCGGCACGTAAATCTTCATCGCGGAAACATTTTACAATTTGAAAATACCGATCGAAGCCGGCAACCATCAATATCTGCTTAAATGTTTGCGGACTCTGTGGAAGCGCATAAAATTCACCCGGATTCATGCGTGAAGGCACCACAAAATCGCGGGCTCCTTCGGGTGTAGATTTGATTAAAACGGGAGTTTCAACTTCTAGAAATCCAGCCTGATCGAGGTAATTCCGGATCTCTTTCGCCAAATTATGACGAAGCTCCATGTTTTTACGAACGATGTTCCTACGCAAATCGAGGTAGCGGTATTTCATACGTAAATCGTCGCCACCATCGGTATCGTCTTCAATTGTAAATGGCGGGGTTTTGGCAGCATTCAAAATTTCAAATTCCAACACACGAATTTCAATTTCACCAGTTGGGATATTCGAATTTTTACTAGAACGTTCGCGAACTTCACCTTTGGCACGTAATACAAATTCACGACCCAACTTACGCGCTCTTTCACAAAGTGCAGCGTCGTCATCCATATTGAAAACAAGCTGCGTTATACCAAAACGATCGCGTAAATCGATGAATGTCATCCCGCCCAAATCGCGCGATTTGGCTACCCAACCACAAAGTTCAACAGATTTACCTATTTCGGTAGAGCGAATTTCTCCGCATGTATGAGTTCTAAGCATAATTCAAATTGAAAACACCAGGTGTTGTTTCGCTGCAAAGGTAATATCTACAGAGGTTAAATAAATTCGTTCTGCCTTCAATTTTTTAACAGTTGAAAATCTAATGGACGTCATTCTAAATATCATTTTCATCATTTATTAATTTGTCGTCTCAATGCGAATGGTACATTTACCAATCCCAATCTTTATTATTATGGCTAGAAGAAACGAACAACCCGCTTGTGAAAACTGCTCTAATAGAATGCGTTCCGTTTTTTGTGATTTACATGGCAACGAATTAGAGTCGTTGAATGAAAGCAAAGGTTGCGGGGATTATAAAAAAGGACAAATTATTTTTAATGCTGGCTCGTATCCACATGGACTTTTTTGTGTGAACGAAGGAAAAATCAAAATTTATCGTGTTGGTGACGAAGGGAAAGAGCAAATTATACGGCTTGCTAAAGGAGGAGATATTTTAGGATATCGTGCACTTTTAAGTGGAGATAAATACTCCTCAACTGCCATGGCGATTGATGATTGTAAAATTTGTTTTATTCCTCAATCTTCTTTCCTAAAATTATTGGAGGGAAATGGTATGTTGTCGATGCAGCTTATGAAATTACTTTCGGATGATTTGAAAGAAGCGGAGCATCGCATAACCGATTTAGCTCAAAAGCCCGTTCGAGAGCGCGTTGCGGAAGCCTTGCTTTATTTAAAACACACCTATGGTTACGAACAAGATGGCGTTACCATTGATGTTACATTAAGTAGAGAAGACATTGCCAATATTGTAGGCACTGCAACCGAAACAACAATACGTTTGTTAAGTGAGTTGAAACATGACCAAGTTATTGGTTTGAACGGCAAACACATTTCTATCTTAGATCATAAGCAATTACTTAAAGTGGCCAATATTTACGATTGATATTAAAATAATTATGTTTGTTTGAACATCATTGATAAATTTGCGTTTCACATTGCCATCCTTTTGGAGATTCAATTTTGATGAAACGCATACTCATAGTAACATCAATTCTTTTATTGGTCATTGCTGCTGCAACTTTATCTGGTAAAGAAAGTCAGCCTGAAGCCGATTCTATCAATGCGAAGCATTTAAAAGCTTTGCTTGAGATGCATAAGCGAAACCTTGACACTACTGCTATTTTTTTACCAGCAAGTCGTTGTAAAGGCTGTCATGGGCACGACCCACTTGGCAATGCAAATGTTACGTTGGATGGAATCGATATCAACCTTTTCGATGATTGGGAAACCTCCATGATGGGATTAGCTGGTGTAGATCCTTTGTGGAAAGCGAAGGTCCGTCATGAAGTAATGACAAACCCAGGACATGCAACAGAACTTCAGAATTTATGTACATCGTGCCATGCTCCTATGGGACATTTCGCTGCTTTTTACAAGGGAGCCGATCATTATTCTCTCGAAGACCTAGAAAATGATTCCCTCGGTTTGTCTGGTGTGGGTTGTTTGGGTTGTCACTCTATTGGGCAAGATGGTTTAGGTAATCGTTTTACAGGCGATATTCCATACGATACTAATCGTGTAGCATACGGTCCTTTCACAAATCCCATGGTGGGACCCATGCAATTATATATTAATATTAAACCAACATACAGCGACCATGTGAGTCAAGGTCGTTTTTGTTCTCCTTGTCATACGTTAATATCGAATTCAGTTGACTTAGAAGGAAATCCAACAGGAAACAGTTTTGTTGAACAAGCAACCTTTCACGAGTGGCTCAATTCGTCGTATCCGGCTCAAGGCACAACATGTCAAACCTGTCATATGCCTGAAATCGAAGATCCTGTAAAAATTGCTAATGGATATACTGCATTGCAAGGTCGAAGTCCTTTCAATCTGCACACGTTTGCAGGAGCCAATAGCTTTATGGTCGATTTAATTAAACGAAATAAAACGGCTTTAGGTGTTAATGCAAACGATGCAAATTTCGATTCTACATTAGCAGCTATTACAAGAAACTTGCGTTACAATACCTTAAATGCCGAACTATCTTTTCCAGAGTTTTCGAATGACAGTTTAAGTTTTGAGTTGATGCTTACCAATAAATCGGGGCATAAATTTCCAAGTGGGTATCCTTCCCGAAGAGCATTTGTAGAATTTAAAGTGACTACCGAAACCGGCGAAACCCTTTTTACTTCGGGTAGTTTTGGAAGCGATGGAGAAATTATTAATTATGGCGGAGTGGTTGAGCCGCATCACGATGTAATTCGATCAGAAAATCAGGTTCAGATTTATGAAATGAATATGGGTGATGTGAATGGGAATTTCACAACTGTGCTCGAACGCGGCAACATGTATTTAAAAGACAATCGCTTACCTCCATTGGGCTTTACAGACCAACATGCTTCTTACGATACTATGCGTGTGGTAGGCGATGCTGAAAACGATGTAGATTTTAATCGCTCAGGTTCTTCACAAGGAACTGGAAAAGATATTGTGCATTATAAAATTGGACTCAATGGATATTCGGGACCATTGAATGTTACAGCCAAAGTGTATTATCAAAC
>CAXNGM010000321.1:0-3449 GCA_964201695.1 Bacteroidia bacterium
TTGCCCAGAGCAGATAGCTGCATACAGCTTATAACAGCGCGCACCAAAAATTTGGGTATTGTGCTTAATTGAAACATTGTCGACTTTTGTTACATTCGTGCTGCTTAAAACATCTCGTTCACCAAATCCCAAACTTCTGGTTGCGCGCGAAACGTTATATGAAATACCAGTTCGCGGCTACGCTGGTCGGCATTTTTCGGAAAATTTAATTCATTTTCCTTTTTAAAAAGTTCGGTGTTTTAGCTTGACAGATTTCCAAAATTAAATCGAAAAATCAATACAAATTAATTCACCGAGGTCGATTGAAAAATCCAAAGATCAAAATGCTACTTTCGCCAAGCTTGAAGCAAACGTATGTTTGCGGTTCTTGATTCTGTCTGTCAATTATCATTTGAATTTTTCAAAATTATGATAAAGGTATTTGTTCTTCAGAGACTAACCTAAATTACAATTTTGAAAATGGTAATGTAGTTGTTGATTTTTCATTACTCACCCTCAAAAAATATAAACCAGTTTTAAGATTCGATATATCTATTGGATCTTCAGACACCTTATTTAAAGTATAAACAACTTGTCCAATAGAGTTATAGATTTGAATCTCGCTTTCTTTGATTCCATTTGTTAAATAAAGTTTATCAATACAAGGGTTAGGAAATAGATTAATTCCCTTTTTTGAAATATCTGTCGTCACTGTTGGCGAGAGTTCTTTTTTCAGCGCCAATCCATCTTGCCCGACTGCAAAAACAGAATACCCATCATACGCAAATTTCTCAATCGAATGAGTTGCTGTATATTCTGCTACCCAGCTTACTCCTCCGTCTGTTGAACGAAGAATAGTGTTAGACAAATTTCCTGTTATTGCATAACCGTTTTGAGTATCAGTAAACACAATATCTCTCACACTATTTCCTGTATTACCAATTAAATTCCAAGTATTTCCCTGATTGATTGATTTCAAAATTTTACCATCCCCCGAACTTATAAAGCCTATGATATCATTGATAAAGCTTAGACCGGATATTGGAAACGTGCTGCCATAATTTAAAGTATCTATCGTAAAACTTTCACCGGCATTTGTACTTTTAAAAATCAAATTATCGTCTGTGTATATGAAAATGGAATCATTCATGGAAATAATTTTTTTTGGAGTAGCGAACGGAATTATCGATGAAGTTGTCCATGAAGCACCGCCATTGTTTGTTCTATACACACCAGAAAGACTTCCATAAAGTCCAATTTGAGAATTCGCAAAACAAATACTTTGAATAGCGCATGTGCATCCTCCTGTGAAATTCCAACTACTTCCTCCATTATTAGTTTGCATAACATTGCCACCCCCATTGGCCACAAATCCCGTATCCAATGTTTTAAAATAACCAGCAGTGTAAATTAATGATGATTCATTTTGATGTGTATTAAAATTGGCACCACCATTTGTGCTCTTCAAAAGAATACCATCATCACCGAAAATGAATAATGTATCTTTTGCCAAACATTGAATGTCGAGAAAATTTAAAATTGTGTTGCTTTGCAAAACCTGCCAATTGCTTTGGGCAATTGTGCATTGATTGACAAATAAGAATGTGATTAGAAAGAAAAAATTAATCCTCATGTGTTGTAATAGTTATTCTCAGTAAATATAATAATATAATTTAAATTGTCTTTTTTTAGGTAGTGTCTTTTTGCAGGTGCTCGTTATTACAGGTAGGTTATAAAAGCACTTTTCGTTTGGTACTTCATATAACAGCGGCTAGCCAAAATTTGGGCATTTCGGAAGGTTGAGAATTTCGATTTCTTTGTAACTTCGTTGTCAAGTGAAGGATCTCGTTAACCAATCCCAAACTTCGGCTAAGCCGCGAAACGTTAAGGGCAAGCTTGAAAATAACGACTTAAATAACAAACAAATGCAAAATATAAAACTTCTAAAAAGAAAATTATTTATAGCTGCATTGGCTATTTTACCTTCTGTTTCAAATGCTCAATTTGCATCAGAGCAAACCATTAATACCTCGGAAAGCGGACAATCTATTTATGCTGTTGATATTGATCAAGATAATGACGTTGATATTGTTTCCGCCCTGCAAAGTGAAAATAAATTAGTTTGGTATGAAAATTTGGGTAGTGGAATATTCTCACTTAGTAATCTAATATCAGACAGTGTTTCCTCTCCGTATCATGTTATTGCAGCAGATTTAAATAATGATGGCAAACAAGATATAATCTCTGCAAATAACGGGGATAGCTCAATATCATGGTTTCAAAATTTGGGGAATGGCACATTTAGCTCTAAAATAACTATAACCAATAGTGCATTCAATGTTGAATCTATTGACACTGCAGATGTTGATAATGATGGTGATTTGGATCTACTATCGGGAACATATTTTCCAAACGGTATGGTTGCTTGGTTTGAAAATATTGGTAGTGGAAATTTTGGACCACAACAAATTATAAGCAATTCCAATATTGACGTAAAGACAGTTGTTTCGTCAGATCTGAACAACGATTCCTTACCTGACGTTTTAGTTGCTAGCTTCATTGGTGATGTTAAATGGTTTAAAAATCTTGGAGGTGGATTATTCGACTCAGGGCAAAATATTGGTTGGTCATTTTATACCTTTGACGCTTGTGCAGGAGATATAGATGCTGATGGCGATAATGATGTAGTTGCATCTAATGGTGCGGAAATATTCATTCATGAAAATTTAGGCAATGGACTTTTTGGTAATCAACCTATTGTAGTTACTTCTACAACTTCATCATATGGTGGAAAAATTTCACTATTTGACATTGACAGCGATGGATTATTGGATATTTTACCCGCTGAAACCTATCAATATAGAGTAATTTATTACAAGAACTTAGGGGCACTTGGATTCAGTCAACCAATGATTGTGGACTCTGCCACATCAGATAAATGCACAGACACCCATTCAGCCGATCTTGATAATGATGGTGACATGGATATTATAGCCTCTTTTGAAGCTATCACGCCTAATGATAAACTTGTCTGGTATGCAAACATGTTAGTGCTTAATGTAAACGAAATTAAATCCACTCAGGATTTTGCCGTTTATCCAAATCCGACTTCTGAACATCTTACAATTAAACTAAAAGAAAATATTGGAAAGATTAATCAATTCAGTGTTTATGATATTCTGGGGAAAGAATACCAACTAGACAACAAACAAAATGGCAACACTGAGTATTGGGTAAATGTTTCGACACTTGGCCCAGGATTCTATCTTATAAAATGTCAAACCGAAGGTGGCAAATTTTACCATGGTGAGTTGATTAAAGAATAACAGCGAAAAATAAATTTTGCAAAAGAACACATGCAAATAATCAACATTAAAATAGTCTTAATCGCTCTCTTGGCGCTAATTGCGAACCAAACATTTGGACAATTAGTAATCAATGAAGGTAGTAATAAAAACTACTCAACCATC
>CAXNGM010000322.1:0-3448 GCA_964201695.1 Bacteroidia bacterium
ACCGGCGAATCGAAAGATCAGTTTCAACAGATATTCTTTCAGTCGGACAATTACTACGCAGGTCAAATTAAACTTAATTTTCTTCGTTTCATGCTTCGACTTCCTAATTCGGAAGAAGAGGTTTATTTCAGTTCGCGACTTAAATCGGAAGGAAACATAAAATCGGTTTTGATTGATTTATTGAGTTCGGACGAATATGCTGGAATATAAATTTTGGATATGAAAAAGTTAATTTTTGTTTTTCTAATTGCATTAGTTTTTACATCTTGTAAAAAAGAAACTGAATACATCTATGAAGTAAACGATGTGCAAGTTCGTCAAGATGCAACTGGTAAAGGATTTCCCAAAAGCACCATCGAATTTTTGTCGATTGCCTATTCCGACATATACGGAAATACTATTTCTCAAAATCAGCTAAATCGACTTTCGCTTTTATATCTTGCCTTTGGTGATAAAAAGTTACTTGAAGATTTATTAATCAAAAACATGATAAATCGCCCCGAAGCATTGCTTCCAAATAATCAAACCATGCGCGCCGATGTTGATTTGTTTGTTGTGAATGCTTACCAAAAACTATACAATCGTTCGCCCAACGAATTGGAAGTTTTCACACTGAAAAAAAACATCAACGAAAATGCTCAAATGACGGCAGTTATGGTGTATTATGCCATGATGACTTCGGATGAATATCGTTATTATTAATTAAAAGGTTATGTCGAAAACCATGCAACGTAGAACTTTTCTGAAGCGAACTGCTTTAGCAGGGGCCGCAACCATTGCAGCTCCTTATATTTTACCTTCAGGTCGTTTGTTTGCTTCCTCCGGAAATCGCATTGCCAACCATGTAGTTTTTTGTTTGTTTGCAGGTGGAGTTCGAAACATAGAGTCTGTTGATATGCAGCGTGGAAACCTCATGCCTCGTTCATTTTCAGGAGCTGGGTCGGTAGCTTCAAATATTGCCGCTGGTATGGATCCGCTTCCTAATTTCGGAGGAGCTTCGCTGCAATCGCAAGGCACGCTTTTTCGTGAATTCCGCTATGGCCAAGGACCAACAGGACATTTCAATGGACATTCAACGGCATTAACGGGCAATTACACATTGCAAGATTTGAGCATCAAGGAAGCACCCAAAATGCCCACGATTTTTGAATATTATCGCAAACACAATAGCCCAACACAGAATGCGCTCAATGCTTGGTGGATTTCGAATTCGCTGGGCCCCTACCCTTCGTTGAATTTCAGTTCATATCCGGGTTATGGGGCTTTGTATGGCGCCAATTATATGCAGCCACTCACGTTAATCAGTGAAGATGGGTTAAGTGCTTTGTCGAATCCTCAGAATTTTTCGTCAGCAGAAAATAACCAGATCAGTTCTTTGCGCAACTTCTTCAACGATCGTTTCCCTAAAGCCAGCCAAGCAAACAATGCAAGCATCGAGAATGGAATGCTCGATCGTGATCCAGTTCAAAATTTCATCCAACAAGAACTAATTACTGCGAGCAATGGTGCATACATCGCCCCTTGGTCATTGGGAACAAGCATGAATTCAGATATGTACAATGTGCTGTTTACGGAAAGGATTATTCAAACATTCAAACCCGAACTCACCGTTGTGAATATGCAGGGCGTGGATATTTGTCATTCCAATTTCACCGAATACTGCAACAATTTGAGAAAGGCCGATTATGCTGTTGGACATTTGTGGGACACCATTCAAAATACCCCCGGAATGGCCAATGATACGATCTTGATTGTTGCGCCAGAACATGGAAGAAATTTGCAAGCCAATACAATCATAGATCAATTTGGAAATGCCGCTTTGGATCATACCAGCGACGCAACATCACGCGAAATATTTTGCATGGTGGTTGGTCCGCAAGGAATGGTGCGGCAGAATCAAATCATCACACAGGTTACTGGCGAGAGTATCGATATTGTTCCCACAATTAGTCATATACTTGGCTTTAGAGATGATATTCCTGGAGGAATGTTGAGCGGACGTATTTTAAACGAAGCATTTGTATAATGAGAAAGCAAAGTTTTATAATCGCTATTTTGGGAATACTTCTTTTTGTTTTACACGCATGTAACAAGGAAACTATCGATCCTGAAAACCCATTCGATACTATTCAAGACTCGAATAATACTGGCCCAATCGATACGGTGAGTGCGTCATCATTTCTTGGTTTGCACCGCAATATTTTCTCAACACGATGTGCTGTTCCCGGTTGCCACGATGGAAACTTTGAACCCGATTTCAGAACTGTTCAAAGTGCATTTTCGACACTTGTTTACGCCCCAATTACCAAAAACAATATAGCCAATTCATTCACCTATCGTGTTGTTCCTGGCGATACGAATCTTTCTGTAATGTATGAACGCATCACCAATTGCTGCTTTGTAAACACCGATGATCGGATGCCGCAAGACAATATTGGAACAGGATTGCCAGCTTCAGATATTCGCAATATTGCCACATGGATTATGAATGGCGCGCAAAATGTTTCTGGCGAAATTGTGACACGGCCCGATTTAGAACCCTCTTTAAGTTATTACATTGCCGTAAATACAACCCTTGACATTGAATATTCGATAGAATCAAATCGCTTGGATAGTTTAATTTACAATTCATTTTATATTCCCAACGGAACACCTAGTTTTTACATGGGAGTTTTGGTTGAGGACGATAATACGCCCTTGGCAAACATGCAGGTAAATTCCTTATTGTTGAGTACAAACAAAGATGATTTTTCAGTTGCAATTCCGTTTACAGCCACATTTATAAATGTTCAAGGACAAGACCCCATTTGGTTAACAAGCGTTAATACAAGCAATTTGATTCCCGGAACTGTGTATTATATGCGTTACAGAGTCAACGACGGACAGCATGCAAACAATACTGAATTCCCCGAAAACTCAAGCAATGAGCTTTATAAATCGTATTGGAGTTTCATCATTCAACCTTAATGAATATGCGGTATTTTTTATTTTTATTGGGAAGTTTGATTTGGTTGACATCGTGTAAAAAAGATGCCGAAACAATGAGCGTTGTGCCTGAGATTTCCTTCGTGAGTATTGGCCCAAGCAGCATTTATCAAAACAAAGATTCGGTCATAATTCGAATTTCTTATCGCGATGGCGATGGCGATTTAGGCGAAAATAGTAGTGGAATTGAAAATGCAGAAATAACGAATTTTAAAAATAACATTACCTACAAATTCCGCATTCGGCAATTGGCTCCCAACAATGCGAATGTTGCAATTCAAGGAGAATTGGAAATTGTGGTTCCAGGTGTTGCGATGGAAAATACTTCATTAGCATCCGAAAGCACCTATTTTACTGTTTCCATTACTGATAGAGCTGGAAATAAAAGCAATCAAATTAGCACCGATAACATTACCGTGTTTCCTTAATGCAATAGCTGTTAAGTTAATTCGTTAATGGCTAA
>CAXNGM010000323.1:0-3447 GCA_964201695.1 Bacteroidia bacterium
CAAGTGAACTCGTTGAAATGCCTCCCATTACATCATCGTTGACAATACGCCATTCTTTGTAATTTGTTTGGCTTGAAAACGTATAGACTCTTTTCATATTTATTTGAAAGCTAACACTGATTAATAATGTGATTATTGCAAATTTCATAGTTAAAACTAAAGAGATTAAGCCTGTATTTTAAATCAATAGGTTCTAATTGAAACTAAAATTATTAATGACGAGGCAATTTTTGAATGTTAAAAACACAAGATCTAAACAATTCAAAATCAACTTAGTTTAGAAAAATTCCTTTTTAGTTCTAAAACAAAAGCATGTATTTCAACTTCTTCAGAATCTAACCCCAAGCTTAACCTAACCGTTTCGAATGCTTGCTCCTCGTTTAAACCCATTGCAATAGCTACATGCGAAGGTCTTGGGTCGGATGAGGAGCAAGCCGATCCGGTTGAAAATGCGAAGTGCGGAAGTTTCGAAATCAGGAGTGAAGATTGAATTCCTTTAATCCGAAAAAATGATGTGTTGCTTAGCCGACTTGCATCATCTGCAAGAATATGCACATCAAAGTTTTTGCGCAATTCACTCTCCAGTAAATCGCGCAATTGCATTATTTTCTCTTTATAAATAATCAAATTCTGAGAAGCTAAATCTGCGGCCTTTCCCATCCCCACAATTGCCGGAATATTGAGTGTTCCCGATCGGCGATTTCCCTCCTGCCCGCCTCCATGAAAAAGCGCGTCTAATGTTACTCGTGGATTTCTTCGTCTTAAATATAACGCTCCACACCCTTTCGGGCCATAAAATTTATGTGCAGATAATGCCAGAACATCAACACCCAATTCATCAACATCCACGTTTATTTTTCCGCAGGCTTGCGTTGCATCACAGGTCGTTAAAACTCCATTAGCCCTGGCAATAGAAGTAATTTCACTCATCGGAAAAACAACGCCACTTTCATTGTTTGCCAACATCGCTGCAATAAAAACCGTATCCGGCCGAATGGCTTTTTGAAGCAAATTCAAATCGGGTAAACCATCAGTTTTTACAGGCAAAAGCTCTATTTCCCAACCACGACTTGATAAGTAATTTAGCGATTCCAAGACGGCATTATGTTCTGATTCAAACGATATTATGTGCTTCCCCTTACTTTCATAACGCGCTGCAATTCCCTTGATCGCCATATTCAACGACTCGGTTGCTCCTGATGTAAAAGTTATTTCGGAGGGTGAAGCGGCTATCAATTTAGCCACCTGCTCTCGAGCTATATCAAGAGCTTCGGAAGCTTGCCAGCCATAAGTATGTATGCTCGAAGCATTCCCAAATTGTACGTTAAAATAGGGCAACATACATTCTAACACCATTGGATTTACTGGTGTTGTGGCATTGTAATCGAAATAAACCGTTTTCTTAAGCATATACTTTCTCGTTCAGCCAGCGGTAATAATGAATGATTTCATCTTCGGAAGTATGTTCTTTCAACTCCGATAACAATTGATCTATTTCGAGTCGAATCGATTTATCTCTTAACCCACCAGGTAGTTCCAACGAACGATTAGCCAATTGAAACAAGGTTGCTTCCCTACTGCTCGATTGCAACGTAAACTCGACCATAAACTCTTTCAATATTTGTTCATAGCGGTATTTCCAAAAATCGGTATCGCCCAATTCGAAACGAATAATCAACTCGGAAAGAGCAATTTTAAACCGCAAGGATATATCCGCCTTTTTATAACTATCGAGCAGAAATAATTTGGTTAGATTCTTAATCGACAAACTGTGTTTTTTTAAATCAAAATAACTCGTAGCTAGATTCAAATAAATGAAGAGTTCGTAAAACGGCATCTTCTTCACATTGGGTTTAAGCTGCATTTCTTTTAACAATTCAATGGCCTTGGGAATGTCGGATGTACTGTAATTATTCACCAATGCGTTGTAGTAAAAGATTTCGTATTTCTCAAAATGCACGCGGTTAAACTCTTGCATTGATGCATATAACTTTTCAGCAAATGCCAATGATTCCTGAACTTTCCCATTCTTGAATAAGGTATTTACAATATACGTTAGCAACTGAAGTTTGGTGTCGTGGTTGTTTTTATTGAAAATATGATCGTTCAAAAATTCATTCCAAATCTGAAGCAAATACACCTCTAAACTCAGGTAATCATGGCGCTGAAGCAATAACTGACTAACCAATCCATACAATTTGATGCGAAATCGGGGCGATGCCAATACCACTTTTTCATCGGCAAATTGCTTGGTCACATTTTCGAGAATTTGCAAAAACGAAAACTCCTGACTACCGAAATTCTGAGTCACTTTTAATCGGTACGATACAACCGCAAGCACATCGTCTAATTGCCTAATTCTTGCCAATGCCTCAGAATTCTCTTTCCGAAGTGCTATATAAGTTTCAGGATCAATGGTCAATAATGTATGCGACAACTGAATGTATTCCCCATAAATGCTATCCAAAAGCTCATGATTTTCGATTCGCATTGCCTTTTGTTCTGCCTTTTTCAAGAAACTAAATGCAATTTGATGTTGACTTTTAGAACAATAAATCCGAACCAAAGAAAGAAGTTGAAAAAGCTGCAAAACTTCATCATCGTTATTATGCTGAAGCACCAAGGATTTATTTAAATCGTCAATCAAGCGATTTTTCAGTCGGTAAAATGCATTTTTATCTCCGTTGCCATAAAGCTTTTGAACAATTTTATTTTCATCATTTTTCTCGGGATTCTTTCTGATGAAATCGAGAAGAGCGATATCTTTTCGCTCAATTTCAGAACCCTGGCGGTGTGCGAAGATTTTAAAAAAACGAATCTCCTCTTTGCTTAATCCATCTACAATTTGATAAAATACATCCATATTTAATATTCGCTGAATGAGTAAGAACATTGCAAGTTTAATAAAAATCCTTGACGCTTTTCATTACTTTTGATTGAAGTTAAAGTTTATGCGGATGTATAGCCCATTTTCGAAAATAGTTAGACGAATCCGAACCTCATTTTCCACATTAGGTTCGAAGGTGTTTTTATTGTTGATTTTGATGTATGCTCAAGTTGGAAATGGCCAATCCATCAGCATCTCCAATTTTAATATGCCCGATACTGTTTTTCAGAATTCGGTTGCCAATGTTCAATTCACTATTCAAAATACGAGCGATACCTTAAATATTCTTGGAAACCTGAAACTTAATTTCCGAAACGAAACATTAAACAATCAAACCGAACCGCTTGGAGGTTTTGATGCCTTGCAATTTATTGCTCCTCTTCAGACCAGAACATTCAATACAATCATTCCAATAACACCGCAGTATTTTTTAGAAGGTGGAAATACCGTTGTTATTTGGCCTTCGTTTGTTGGTCAACCCGTTGCTGCCGATGATTCGATTCGATTTAACATTTTTATAGAGAATCTCATTGGATTAAATTCGGTTCAGGGCAATTCTT